>JADHTX010000003.1 GCA_016784875.1 Methylobacter sp. | reverse complement strand
ATCCCAGTTAAAGCTGTTACAGTCTTACGGTTGCGATGAAATACAAGGATATTATTTATCGCCTCCGGTACCTGCCGATGAATTTCAGCGACGCTGGATTGATCATAGCGTTGTTAAATGAATCAATTGCTCCGCGCCGTCAAACGCACCATGTCATTCATCACCCCATCCAGGCCGCCGTAAACATTCAGCGTATTGATGCGGCCGGTGATTTTTTCCAGTATCTCCAGCTCTTTCAAGCGCAACAACACGGGGTTGCCTTCCATGACTTTGGCGGTGTTATGCAAAGACCGCGTGGCCTGGGTTTCTTCCTGACGCTTGATTAAATTCGCTTCGGCCAGTTTTTGCGCCTCAACCACCTGGGTCAAAATCGCCTTCATTTCACCGGGCAAGACAATATCGCGCGCGCCGACGGTTTTTACTTCGATACCGTAAACAGCCGCTTTTTCGGCAACGATGGCTAACACCTGAGTGTTCAGGGAATTTTTATCGGCCAGTAACTCATCCAAGGTTTGCGTGCTGACCACCGTGCGCAACGCCAATTGCAATTCGCGGTACAAATAATCCTTGGCATCGGCCAGCTCGGCTTTAACCACTTCAGCGTGCTTGATCTGCCAGGTTGACGACAAATTCACCCGCAAGCTCACGCGGTCTTTGGTCAGAATTTCCTGGCCGTTGACTTCCATGTTTTGCAAGCGGCTGTCGAATAAGGTCACGGCGATATTGCGATTAAACCGCCACCAAACATGCGTGCCCGACTTTAATGTTGCGACCGTTTCTCCGTCCACCGTCAAAAACCCCAGATGATTTTCCGGCACTGTCGCTACGACTATCGCTCTCAAAGCGGCACACCGCAACATATCTTCTTTGGCATTCGCCAGCAAGGCTGCCAATTTTTTGGGTACGGTAAAGTCCTGGCTGATGTCCAGCTTGTCTACATGTATCTCTTGCTGGGTTTTCCAGTAAGCGCCACGTTGTCCGGGAACTTTTATGTCTTTTAAAACATTTTTTTGATAAACCAGACCGACTTCCTGCTCGCCTGTTTCCCATTGCGTCATCACCTCGGCGAACGCATCCGGATGTAATTGCGCCAAGTGCAGCAAGTCTTTGCCGATCTCTTCCTGCAAGGTGTTGGTCAGGGTGACTATCTGAACTTGGTATTGATCGAACCAATCCCAAAATCTATAAACACCGGCGGGTAATATTTTTAGAAATTGCTGCTCCTTGAACAACAAGCCCTTTTGCGTTTCCGCGATGATTATTTTTTTGATTAGACGCATTGCTATCTCCTTAAAATAAAGTGATAAAGCCTCCGCACAGCCACCGGCTCCAAGCTTTATGGCGAGTGGGCAAACCCAGGTCTGCTGTTTGCGCACCCGTCAGACCCGGCTCAAAGGCGGTGTCTGTGCTGATATCCGGCGACCGTCACGTGGCGACAGACAAACCGCATCTGACTGCACGCAACCGCCGCCTTCAATCGGGAGGCCCTATCCGATGCCCTTTCGGGCTTTGCTTTTTCAAGCTACCTTGGAAGGGTAGTTTCACTAGCCGGATTCGAACCGGCGACATACTGATTAACCGTCAGTTGCTCTATCCCAATGAGCTATAGTGATGGAGCTGCCAGTTGGATTCGAACCAACGACCTACCGATAATCTCGGTTGCTCTATCCAACTGAGCTATGGCAGCGTTATTTGACACCGTCTCAACACCGATACGCAGATGCCTACAAGGTTTGCGTCAGTCAGGCGTTTTGAACCTGAACCGCTGGTGTTGTTGGTATGTCAAATTCTTGCATGTTGCTATTGTTGTTCAACAGCATTTAAAACAATCGAAAAGAAAAATTTGGGTAGGTTTTATCAAGGTCACTCAAAATTTCATCAACAAGTCTTGCTGCCTCCTCAACGGTATCTTCAAGATGTTGTGCTTTTGGAAAACGGTGAAGACGATGCAATGGATTTCCACAAGTTTGAAAACAAGTTTCTCTTATCGCTCCCCACAAGCCATGAGCATAACCAGATGTCCATGAATAATGTTTATCGTATGTTTCCTTTACTCCCGCTTTATCACTAATTTTTCTAAGGTCACTACCACTCCAACTACCCAGATTGATTGTAAGGAATTCCTCCCATAAATCTTCGCCAGCAATCTGTTCAATATTCTCAATAGAAATATATTTTGGGGGTTCTACATTATCGTCAAATCGTAATGCGTTAAGCTTTGCTTGTTCCGCGCCATAAGAACGCCATTTTTTCCATAAGTCTTGATTGTCTTCTTTAAGTAAATATCTGAGGTTAATATGCACCTCTAAAATAGTACGAATACCGAGCCGTCCGAGAATATTTGTACCCACTCCGATACCTAACATTTCTTCAAGAACACGAGTCGCATAAAATGCCATTCCAAAGACCGCATCGTGTTTTGCGTCTATTGCTGTCGTTGAATGTGTTGCTTGCCAATGCGACATAAGATTACTGTGAACCTCTGAAACCTTTTGTCGTGTAATAATTACCTCACCCGATTTTTTAGTTGCCTTTTCAGGTATTAGTCCAAAACACTCTGTGTTTTTCCATGATTCATGCCAGAAAGTATCTGACCATGTAAAATCTGTTGGGTTCAAAGGGTTCAAAGGGTTCGGACACATTTCACCTGCCCTTATGAAAGGACGAACTGACCGTTGGTCTCCAGAATTAGGGTAGTTACATAAATTGTTCAGCATATCTTCCATCTGAGAAGGGAATCTTAATTTTCCCGCAACAATCTGCGCCATTAGTCGAATCCAGCGACAATCAGTTGCTTCTTGTGTTTGGTGTCCTAGTGTTAATCCAACTGCTACCATCAGTAATTCAAAATCAGGTGGTATATCAGGCAAATATTTAAGCCAAGAATCACGGGCTGGAAGATTTTCAAATAATTTCAATGCTGAAAGTGCATATGCTGCTTCTGGTGGCTCAACCATGAACTTAATTAGCTCTTCTTGAAGTGGCAAATCTAGCTGGGCAATACCTGTAATGGATAAATCTGAAAAAAGCTCTCTACTTTCGTGTTGGCTAATGAAGTTCAAAATTCGTCGGAATAATCCTATTGCGTGCTCTTGGGATTCTGTATTAGCGCGAATTAGAGCTGCCCAAATCATGTCGGGAAGACGCTCGTTCATCCAAGAAGTGAGTGCAACCTTCCCAGTAGCATTAAGTTGTGCAAATGGCGGGGCTAATTCCTTTTTAATCAGAGTGTGCTTGTTCAGTGGTGTCCTATTTTTTCCACTTTTTGATGAGCGTTGCTTTCTATTTTTGTTTGACATAATGAGTCCAATAATTAACGATAACTTGGCGTTACAGATTTAAGCTCTTGCCATTAACCTTTAACGCATAACACTTGTTTCAAAGTATGCACAATTTCCACCAAATCCGCCTGCGCTGCCATGACCGCTTCAATAGGCTTGTAGGCGGAAGGCGTTTCATCGATCACCTCTTCATCTTTACGGCATTCCACGCCTGCCGTGGCCTGAATGTGCTCGGCCAAAGACACCAGTTTTTTCGCTTGGGTGCGCGACATAACCCGCCCTGCGCCGTGGCTGCAACTGCAAAAACTTTCTTCGTTACCCAAGCCGCGCACGATGAAGGATTTGGCACCCATGCTGCCGGGAATAATCCCCATCTCGCCCAGTTTTGCGCTGACCGCGCCTTTCCGGGTAACCAGCACATTTTTATCGTAATGATGTTCACGGCTGATGTAGTTGTGATGACAGTTAACCGCCTCCAGCTCTGCGCTAAACTGTACCGGCAACACGTCCCGCATTGCGCTTAACACCTTGTTCATCATGATTACCCGGTTGGCTAGCGCAAAATCCTGCGCCCAACCCACCGCTTCCAGATAGTTTTTAAAATGCTCGCTGCCTTCGGGAATGTAGGCTAAATCTTTATCGGGCAGATGGATAAACCAGCGTTCCATATCTTTTTTAGCCAGCTCAATAAAGTGCGTGCCGATCCGGTTGCCGACACCGCGCGAACCGCTATGCAACATCACCCACACCGCATCCGCCTCATCCAGGCAAATCTCGATAAAATGGTTGCCGGTTCCCAACGTCCCCAGATGGTTCAGGTTGTTGGTGTTTTTTAAGCACGGATGTTTTTCGCACAAACGAGCAAAGCCCTCATTTAACAGCAGCCAAGCCTGCACAACATCTTCAGGCGGTTGGCCCCAGCTACCGGTATCGCGCACTTTAAAATTGGCAACGCGGCCATGCGGCACACGTTTTTCAATCTCACTGCGTAACGCGGTCAACGAATCGGGCAGTTGCGCGGCGGTTAGGCTGGTTTTAGTCGCCATCATGCCGCAACCCAAATCCACACCGACCGCAGCAGGAATCACCGCGCCGACTGTAGGAATGACGCTGCCAATCGTCGCGCCTTTACCCAGATGGACATCCGGCATGACCGCAATCCATTTGTGAATGAACGGCAGTCCGGCGATATTCAGCAATTGTTGTCTGGAATTTTCATCAAAGCTTACGCCGCGTGTCCATGCCTTAACAGGATGGTGGCCTTGTTCTTGTAAGACCTCATAAGAGCTGGTCATGATTATTTCCTTTAATTTGTTTTCTAACGATTTGTTTAAAGCAAGCCGTGTGCCAAAGCGCATGTAAGCGGTTCATCGCCATTACGTTAAGAAGACAAGGCACAGTAGGAGCGGGCCGCGCCCGCGATATTTGCGAGGCGATTGCCGACTTGAAGATCCATCATCGCGGGTACGGCCCGCTCCTACAATTGCTCAGCTAGAGTAGATTTACAGCGCCCAAGAGGCTAAACTCCAGGTAAATATTTTTATCGGTATAGATATAGGATTATCAAAATGGATACAGTCATCATCGGCATTTTAGGATCACGCCTGGATCACGGCGGTTTGGGCAGAAGACGGCAGGAACGCTGGCGGCCCAGCATCTCGCTATTGATGCATGACAATCTGCCCGTCGATGAGTTTGTGTTGATTTATCATGCCGACGAACAACAACTCGCCACCTTGACGCTCAACGATATGGCGGATATTTCCCCGCAAACGCGGCTGACGCCGTATCAAGTCAATTACGAAAATCCTTGGGACTTTGAACAGGTTTACAGCCAGTTGCACGACTTCACCCGCAGCTATCCTTTCGATCCCGAGCAGCATGATTATTACGTCCACATCACGACCGGCACCCATGTCGCGCAAATCTGCTTGTACCTGTTGACCGAAGCCAACTACATTCCGGCCAAGTTGCTGCAAACCTCGCCAAGCAAAGACGGCGTGCAAGGTTGTTATCAAATCATCGACTTGGATTTATCGCGTTACGATCAAATTGCCTCGCGCTTTGCCCGTGAAGCCCAGGACGGCATCGCTTATTTAAAAGGCGGTATAGCCACTCATAATCCCGCGTTTAATAACCTTATTTCCCAACTGGAACATGTCTCGATTAAATCGTCGGCGCCGATGTTATTGACCGGCCCGACCGGCGCCGGAAAATCGCGTCTGGCAAAACGCATTTACGAGCTGAAAAAACAGCGCGGCCTGGTGACCGGTAAACTGGTGGAAGTCAATTGCGCGATCTTGCGCGGCGATAATGCCATGTCGGCTTTATTCGGCCATGTGCGGGGCGCTTATACCGGCGCGTTGACTCAGCGCATGGGTTTGTTGCGCGAAGCCGATAAAGGCTTGCTGTTTTTGGATGAAATCGGCGAATTGGGCCAGGACGAACAAGCCATGCTGCTGCGCGCCATTGAAGATAAAGTGTTTATGCCGCTGGGCAGCGACCATGAAGTCGGCAGCGATTTTCAGTTGATAGTCGGCACTAACCGGGATTTATTCGAGCAAGTACGAAACGGACAATTTCGCGAAGATTTGTTGGCGCGGATTAATTTATGGACTTATCAACTCCCGTCGCTGAAACAACGCATCGAGGATTTGGAGCCCAATATTGAACACGAGCTGCAACAATTTACGATTAAAGCGGGTTATAAAGTGAGTTTTAACAAAGCCGCGCGCGAACAGTATTTAAAATTCGCCCGTTCAGCAGAGGCGCTATGGCGAGCCAATTTTCGGGATTTAAATTCCAGCATTACCCGCATGGCGACCTTGGCAACGGGCGGGCGCATTACCGAAGAACTGGTGGGCGAAGAAATCGGCCGCTTGCAATACGCTTGGTCCGGTTTCGGGCAACAAGCGCCGGTTGACGATGGACTTGCCGGGGTGCTGCCTGCGCAAGCCTTGGCGGAGTTGGATTTATTCGACCGGTTGCAACTTGCCGAAGTGGTGCGCGTATGCCGAGACAGCCGCAGTTTAGCCGAGGCTGGACGGGGTTTGTTCAATCATAGCCGCACCCAAAAAGCCAGCATAAATGATTCGCACCGGCTTAAGCAATATTTGCAGAAGTTTGGTCTGGAGTTTCAGGCGATGGTAAAAAGACCGTAGCTATGCATTGCATTCAGGGCGCGCTATATCTAAAAGTAGACCTTATTGAATACAAGCTTACTGTGCCTCATGACTTGCCTAGAGGTAGCGCACCGATATGAGTTCGCCTCATGCGCTTTTTAACAGCGCGATAATATCTGTTTTCTCTTATCGCAATGCAAGACACCTTTATGTTACTGCTTAATATTGAATAACCGCGCTCAATAGACTCAAACAAGGACGTGAAATTGTAGACTTTCCTGTGTGCCCACACTCACTGACTTTAAGCACTGTCGAGCGCAGCTTACACAACGACCGCAATCAACGCCCACCCCCAAATCACGGCGTAGATCGCTGAGCGTTTTAGCTCCGTTTCTGGCGGCTTGATGAATCTCACGATCCGTCACCGCCTGACAAACACATACATACATGAAAAGCTCTCCTAATAAATGCAATGGCATATAATTACTAAGAATCATTCTCATTTAGTTTCTGGTGTCTGTCAAGCCCTATTACGCACTAAAAATGCAACATAAATTGAAGCTGTTCGACTACGTCAATCGCCGCCCTGCTGCATTTGCGACTGCAAATAATTTGGCAAGCTGACATTTGTGATTAGACTTTGCTGGGTTTCCAACCAATCGATGGCTTGTTCGCAATGCTCCAGCAACTCTTCCAGCAAATCGCGAGTGACGTAGTCCTGTAATTCCTCACATAAATTCACGGCTGTTATCAACAGCGGCCTCTGTGCATTTTTTTCGTATTCCAGATCGCCGTTTAAACATTCGACGACATTTTCTCCAATCAGTAGCTTTCCGAGGTTTTGCAGATTTGGCAGTCCTTCAAGAAATAGAATGCGCTCAATGAGTTCGTCAGCTTCCTTCATGACCCGTATCGATTGCTTATATTGGTAATCGTTGAGTTTTTCCAGCCCCCAATGACGAAACATACGAGCGTGCAAAAAATACTGGTTGATCGAGGTTAGTTCGTTTTTGAGTATATTATTGAGAATTCCAATGACTTTTTTATCGCCTTTCATGTCGGTGTCCTCGTCGGCTTAAATGCCTGGCTTCATTTGGCTTTGCTGGTAATTTTCCAGACCCACAAGGTTAACCAACTTCAATTGCTGTTCCAGCCAATAGGCATGGTCCATTTCGGTGTCGTCCAGTTGCACTACCAACATATCGCGGGTCACATAATCCTGGGCTTTTTCACAGGCGGCGATAGCTTTTTTTAGCTCTCCAACCACATGATATTCGACTTCCAAGTCGGCTTTTAGCATTTCCGGCACACCGCTACCGACAGTCAGTGCCTCACGTTTAGCTAGATTAGGTATACCTTCCAGAAACAAAATACGCTGAATTAAGGCGCGTGCATGCAATCGTTCATGCTCGGACTCGTGCAGGCTTTTTTCGGCTAGATGGTGCAGGCCGAAATCGGCGTACATCTCGCCATGAATCAGGTATTGATCGGAGGCAGTCAGTTCTCCGGCAAGCAAACCGTTAAGAATTTCCAGAATATTTATATCGCCTTTCATAATGACCTCTTAATGTGAGTGAATCGGACCTGGGCTTTTCGATAGCCTGAGGCGATTTGGTAAGCATTCACGATAAATCTTATACCAGCCATCCTAGCCGTCAAATTAATCTTCACATTTTTAACGGTTGTTGCATATTTCCGACGCATATAAAATGCAATCTCGCTTTAGGAGCCGACTCAGGAGGCATCGTGTTCCAGATAACCCGAATGAATATGAGGATGCTTGGCTAGCAACGCCGTCAGTTGCTTTATAAAGTCTTCTTGTAACTTCTCATTACCCACAGGCAGCCGCTGCCTGAATCAGATCTGGTAGCGGTGGAATATCGTTTTCGCCCAGCAGCCTATCTTTAAGATAATGCCAAAATGAAATCTTTGTTTCAGGCAAGTCTTTTTTAAACGGGCAAAAGTATCGCGGCAGCTTCGTCCTGCCTCACTACGTGTGCTACCGCTTATTTTTCGTTTTTTGACGTAATCCCGAATATCTCGTTCACTCAGGTTGTTGTGGAGCGGTAGATAGGGTTTATCGAGTACGCGAAGGCACCGGCATTCTTAAGCGCGATTGCCCTGACAACAAACTACAGATTTAACCCATTACCCATTATTTGATGCCTGACTTACCCGCTTACAAGCGCTTGAAGATTGCTTCCACAATATCCAATGTTCTATCCAGGTCGTCATTACTGTGCGCGGCAGACACAAAACCCGCCTCAAATGCGGAAGGCGCCAGATAAACGCCCTCATCCAGCATCGCATGGAAAAAACGTTTAAACAGATTTTGATCGCATTGCATGACTTGGGCAAAACGGCTGACTGTCTGTTCTGTACTGAAAAACAGCCCGAACATGCCGCCGACGCTGTTGGCGGTCAGCTCGATACCGGTTTGGGCGGCGCGTTGTTTCAAGCCTGAAGTCAGTTTTTCGGTTTTTGCGGTCAATGCCTCGTAAAAACCGGGCCGGGTTATCAGTTCCAGGGTTTTTAAACCGGCAGCCATTGCGACCGGGTTACCGGACAGTGTGCCTGCCTGATACACAGGGCCGAGCGGCGCAAGATGCTCCATAATTTTACGCGAGCCGCCGAAAGCGCCAACCGGCATGCCGCCGCCGATGATTTTGCCCAGTGTTGTTAAATCGGGATTAATATTATAAAGTCCCTGCGCACCGGTTAAGCCTACCCTAAAGCCGGTCATTACTTCATCAAAAATCAATACACTATTATATTGGTCGCAAACTTGGCGCAAGCATTCCAGAAAACCGGGTTCAGGGGGGATGCAGTTCATATTGCCTGCAACCGGCTCGACGATAATACAGGCGATTTTTTCGCCATATTCTGCAAACAGCGCTTTGACTGCTTCGCTATCGTTGTAGGTCAGGGTGATGGTGTTTTCAGCAACTGAGGCCGGTACGCCGGGCGAACTGGGCACGCCAAAAGTCAACGCTCCAGAGCCGGCTTTGACTAATAAAGCATCCGAATGGCCGTGATAGCAGCCCTCGAACTTAACGATTTTATCCCGTCCGGTGTAGCCTCTGGCCAAGCGAATGGCACTCATGGTCGCTTCGGTGCCGGAACTGACCATTCTGATCAGTTCGATAGAAGGTATCAGCTCGCAAACCCGCTTGGCCATTAATGTTTCGATTTCGGTCGGCGCTCCGAAACTCAGACCTTTTTCGCAGGCTTGCTTGACTGCCGCAATAACCTCCGGATGCGCATGGCCTAAAATCATCGGTCCCCAGGAACCGACATAATCGATATAACTATTGCCGGAGCTGTCATAGATATATGCGCCCAGTGCATGGTCGATAAAAACCGGTGTACCGCCCACACCGCTAAAGGATCGTACCGGCGAATTGACGCCGCCGGGAATGACAAGTTTTGCATCGGAAAATAAGGTAGTTGCTTCAGTCATAGTTTTTTCTTTATCGCCAAGTAGGGGGGGTATGTCGTAAGCCTGCCAATGGCAGGAGTGACTAGGGTTTAGTTAAATTTAATGGCGTAAAGGATAGGATAACTTTACCCTGATTGAAAGCTTATCGTTCCTTATTCGATAATACCCTTGAAACATAACCGTTTTAAAGCTACGCTCTAGCAAGAATAATGGGAAACATGAGTAAGTGCTTTTCTAACCATTATTTTCGGACTGCCAAAATGATGTATACGTCAGATTTATAGCGTCTCCGTACAGTCATTGAAGTTTAATGACTGGCAGAAAACAACCGATTTATCGTCACACGACAACTTGTGTTTTAGGATACCCCTAAACTTTAATAGTGATAAACAGATAAAATCAGAAGATATTTATGTCAATTCCCTTGTCGTCCGCACAACTCTCAAAACGTCATTTCCTCTGTTTAATAGGCATAATCATTGCAGTCGTCAGTATTTCTGAAATGTTGGTCTTGCTGTTGCTTGATACGATCCATTTATGGGGAATCGTATTATCGCCTTTGCAGATTGCCGTTTTTAACATTATTCTACCGGCAGTACTCAGTTCAACATTATTATGGTTTCTGACGATAAGGCGGCTGGTATTACAGGGCGACCAGGAAAAGACGGTCTCCAATAGCGAATTGCTGGACGCTTTGGAGAATCATGTCCTGATTAGTATATCCGACGTTCAGGGCCGCATTGTTTATGCTAACGATATGTTTTGTAAAATCTCCGGTTATACCGAGGATGAACTTATCGGACAGGATCATCGCATCGTCAACTCCGGTCATCACGATCAGGAGTATATTCGCAACATGTGGAGCACCATTGCCAGAGGACAAGTCTGGAGAGGGGAATTCTGCAATCGGCGCAAAGACGGGGGATTATATTGGGTGGATAGCACGATCGCGCCTGTGCTGGATAAAACCGGCAAGCCTAAGCAATATATTTCGATACGTCGGGATACTATACTTCGCCCGGCCACGGTTGCGGATTCCTAGCGGCTGATTTTATGCCGATAGCCGCACAGTTTCATAGCTTGCTATGCGCCTGTTTCAGCGCCTTGCTATCGACAAAAATCAACTCGCTATCATTTCCTCAACCGTAACCGTGCGAAGTATAGCAACCGAAAAGCGAATGAGATTAAGCTAACGGTGTTAAAGCGAGCGCTCGACGCCAGCAGCGAGATGATATTGATCACCGATGCCGGGGGACTCATTCAGTACGTTAATCCTGCATTATGTCAGTTTACCGGGTGGACAGAAGATGCATTGATGGGACAAAATCCCAACGTACTGGACAGTCCTACTGCCGACCAGCAAGCCCTAATCAATATGCAAAGAAGCCTTCGTTATAGTGAAGCTTGGTCAGGTCGACTGCTATGCCGACGCAGAGGCATAGTTGAAGCCCCTTATCTACATTCTGTCGACAATAATCATACTTCGGAGTGCGAAAGTGAAAGTAGTTGCTCAGAACAGCTTCTTCGACCCAGCTCAAGACAAGCCCAAGACGCTTTAGAATATTGGGCCAAGACCAATATTACACCAATTATAATGACAAACGGCATACTGTCCGGTTATGTACAGATTCAGCATGATGTCAGCCAGCTGGTCGAAGAAGAGGCGGCCCTGCAAATCGAAGCGGAGGATACCGCCGCTCGTCTGGCAATTTCGGAGGTACTTCATAAGACTTTGCCACTGGAACAACGCTTTGCTCAGGCCCTGGATATTCTATTCAGCCTCAAGACTGTAAGCCTGCAACGCAAAGGCGGTGTGCTGCTTCGGGCTCAGAATGAAGATTATCTGGAGCAGTTTGTTATACACGGTAAATTTAACTGGGAACAGCGCATAGCTTTTGGCGACGGCCTGTGCGGTCAATTTGCGACTTCAAGAAAACTTATCGTTTCCGATCATTGTTGCCTACAGGGTTCAAATAAGGACGATGAGTTTCGTTGTGCAGATCAAGCGCCCCACGGTCATTACATCGTACCCATAGCTTCCGGCGAGGATATTCTCGGCATATTAGTTATTTTTACTTCCCCCTGTCCCTTGCAAAGCAAGTCCCGCATCGCCATGCTTGAGCAAGTAGGCGAAATGATGGCGTTAACGCTGCTTCAGCATCAAGCCAGTACATCACTGGAAGAGGCGCGCGATGCCGCTTTGCAGATCGCTCATACCAAGACTGAGTTTTTAGCCAATATGAGTCATGAGATTCGCACGCCAATGAACGGTGTGTTGGGCATGCTGGATCTTTTGCAGGATACCCAGCTGTCTCGCGAGCAATGGGATTTGATACATATCGCAGCAAATTCTGCTGAATCCTTGTTAACTATCATCAATGATATTCTGGATTTTTCCAAGCTGGAAGCGGGTAAGATCGAATTGGAGCAAATCGAGTTTAATTTGCCGGATTTGGTCGAAGAAATTTGCACACTGTTGTCCAGTCGCGCTCATGCCAATGGCTTAGAGTTAAACTGCTTTCTGCCGCCGAATCTGCCGTTACGGTGGCAGGGAGATCCTACGCGTATTCGTCAAGTACTCACCAACCTGATTGGCAATGCGATTAAATTTACCGAACAAGGAGAAGTCTCGGTTACTGTTCACGCGCCCCAAATAGACGAGAGCGGCGACGCCCAACCAGATCCCGGCAAGCTCGCGGCATACACACCATCCATGGCGATTGCCGAACCTGTTCCCGACAGGTTTTCGGCATACACACCATCCATGGCGATTGCCGAACCTGTTCCCGACAGGTTTTCGGCATACACACCATCCATGGCGATATTGCGGTTTGAGGTGGCGGATACCGGTATCGGCATAACTGCGGAGACGCAAGCTCGCCTGTTCCAGGCTTTCTCCCAGGCTGACAGTTCCACTTCCCGGCGTTATGGAGGTACCGGGCTAGGCCTATCCATTAGCAAGGACTTAGTTGAGCTTATGAACGGCAAAATAGGCGTTGACAGCACTCTGGGGCAAGGAGCAACTTTTTGGTTTGCTCTGCCACTGGTGCCTGTGGATAACGATGCGCCGACTCCGCAGGTTGACTTTGTCGGAAAGCGCGCCTTGATAGTCGATGATAACGCGACCAATCGAATGATTTTGACGCATTACTTAAGCAACTGGGGGTTTACTTTAAGCGAAGTTGACAGTGGGCCTGCTGCACTGGTTGAGCTAGAAGACGCCGTGCTACGAAACGAACCTTATGATTTGCTGTTGTCGGATATGCAAATGCCGGATATGGACGGCTTCGCTCTGGCTTATGCAATCATCCAGAAACCCGCTATTGCAAACATACCGCGTATTCTTTTATCTTCCGGCAGCATAGGCATGGAAGCCGAAAGACTCGCGTCGGGGTTTAGCCAAAGCCTGTTAAAACCGGTTCGGCAATCCCAGCTTTTTGATGCCATTATTGCTGCATTACAGCTTCCCGGTCATAACATGACTTCAGCCCCGAAGATAAAAGAGATTTTGCTTAACTTCAGCGGTAAACGGGTACTGGTCGTTGAAGATAATAAGGTGAACCAAAAAGTGATACTTTCTCAGCTTGCCAAGTTTCAACTTAATCCCGATCTGGCTAAGGACGGGCAAGTGGCGCTTGATCAGCTGGAACATCAGGATTACGATCTGATATTGATGGATTGCCAGATGCCGGTCATGGATGGTTACGAAGCTACGCGCATGTTTCGCGAACGGGAAATAGCCATTGAAAAAAATTCACATACGCCAATCGTGGCACTTACCGCTCATGCATCGGCAGGAGAACGCGAAAAGTGCTTGTCAGCCGGTATGGACGATTATCTCAGCAAACCTGTCAGTCGACCCGATCTGGCTGTGGTTTTGGCGCGCTGGCTGGGTATGCCCTCTGCTACGCCGATAGCTTATGAGAATGCGATTGAAAGTATCATCCCTCCGAGTCCCGCGCTAACAAAAGGTGAAGCTGAACCCGAGAGGATTTTAACCGATTGCTGGGACGAATCTGCAGCGCTCAAACGGCTGGATGACGATAAAGATTTATTAGCCGAGATGATAGATTTATTTCTCGAAGAGGCACCTGTACAATTAGTAGAGTTGGACGCCGCCCTATCTCGATTCGATCTTCATGCATTGGCCGACTCCGCGCATGCAATTAAAGGTATGGCCGGACATTTTTGTGCCGAAAATACAATCAATTTTGCGGTAAACCTGGAACACGCTGCCCGTGAAGAAGCTGATGCCGATTTTCAGTTGATGACCAGTGACTTAACGAATGCTACGGTAGATTTAGTTCAAAATCTGCACATAAGAAAAAATAAAATCAATGAATATTGAATTCAATCTTACCGAGCTAAAAGCCGCTGACCGCCTGCCTTCCCCCTCGGGCACGGCATTGGCCATTATGCAACTGGTTCAGGAAAAAGATGCTAACGTGCACCAAGTCAGCCAACTGGTTAAAATAGATCCCGCTTTGAGCGGGCGTATTTTGCGCTTCGCCAATTCGGCTGCCTTTGGCGCCAGACGCCCCATCGCCGATGTTCATACTGCTGTTCTAATGATGGGGATGCAGACAGTGCGCAACTTCGCGCTGAGCCTTTCCTTGATCAACAACAGTAAAGGAAATTGTCCTGGATTTGATTACGAAGCATATTGGTCGAAATCCATAGCGATATCGGTCGCTATCTCGGCAATCACCGCTAGAGAAATCACAGTGATACCCGCCGAATCGTTTACATTAGGTTTGCTTGGCGAGATCGGCAGCCTTGCTTTAGCGACCGCTTGGTCGGATATCTATGGCGAATGTTTGGAAGCGGCAAAAGGCCAACAGCTTATTGAGTTGGAGTGCGAACGTTTCGGCATCGACCATAACGCATTAAGCCTACTATTATTGAAAGACTGGGGATTTCCGGCAGTATTTTTGGATGCCTTGAAGCTGAGTTTTGAAGAGACAGTACCGGGTGTTAATAGAACCGCCCATTTTGCCAAACAGCTTATTTTTGCCCGATTGATTGGAAACTACTGTCTCGCCGATGAAGAACATCAAACCCAGTTGCTACCCAAGTTAAAGGCAGAAGCCGATTTTCACGCTCTGGACGATGTAGCCCTACTCGCCTTTATCGATGAAATAACCGAACTTTGGCACGAATGGGGAAAAGTATGTGATGTAAAAACGGATATATGCCAACCATTGCAAGAAACTGTCGTTACCATGGAATCAATTTTGCCGGGTTTGAACGTATTACTGGTTGACGACGACCCCATGATGCTGGCGCGTCTTTCCAAACAGCTTACAGCGGCGGGGAATCAGGTTGCTGTGTGCCGTAATGGTGAATCCGCATTAAAATATGTTATTGATCTAAGGCCGCAGTTGGTGATTACCGATTGGCGCATGAAACCTATGGACGGTTTAACCCTCTGCAAAACGTTGCGCGCATCAGTCTTTGGTAAAAATATTTATCTTATTATGCTGACTTCCACAGAAGATGAAGATGCCCTGGTTGAGGCTTTCGATGCCGGTATCGATGACTATGTGACTAAACCGGTTAGTCTGCGCGTGTTACTGGCACGTATCCGAGCCGGTCAGCGTATTATTACGTTGCAAGATGAGTTGGAAAAAGAGAGTCGCGACATCCAGCGCTATACCGTTGAGCTGGCGGCAGCTAATCGCCGCCTTAAACTCATGGCAAATACCGATATTTTGACCAACTTACCCAATCGGCGTTATGCGTTGAGCCGTCTGGAACAAGAGTCTGCGACTGCGCTACGCGCCAAGCAACCTTTGAGTATTTTAATGCTGGATTTGGATCATTTTAAGTCGGTCAACGATACGATGGGGCATGAAGTAGGCGACCGAGTACTGACCCATGCCGCCAAACTGATGCGCGAAACTGCACGAAGCAGCGACACCGTCTGCCGACTGGGTGGCGAAGAATTTCTGATTATCGCCCCCAACACCGACGGAACCACAGCGCTGTTGTTGGCCGAACGCATTCGTAGCGCCATAGAAGAAAACCAGTTACAGGGCTTGGCATCACCCTACCCGGTCACTGTCAGTATTGGTGTGGCAGGCTCGGTGGGAGCTAAACCGGACTGGAAAATATTGATGAAATGGGCTGATGACGCGTTATATCTTGTTAAACAAGGCAATCGCAACGGTGTACAACTTGCTTTATCGCGTAAAGATGTGGTGAGGTGAAGCTCAATCCCCGAGCCTTGCCAATAGCCGTAGTTGTGTTATCGTGTTCTAATTATACCGATACAAATACGAGAACATACAATGAACGTTTTAGCTGTCTACAGTATTAAAGGCGGTGTTGGCAAAACCTCAAGCGCAGTCAATCTGGCATACACAGCCGCACGTAACGGTTACCGTACTTTGGTTTGGGATCTCGATCCACAGGGAGCCAGCAGTTATTATTTTCGGATAAAGCCCAAGATTAAGGGCGGCAGCAAAGAGTTAATCGCCGGGAAACGAGATTTGGACGATCTAATTAAGGGCACCGACTTTGAAAACCTGGATTTATTACCGTCCGACTTTTCCTTCAGAAATCTGGACCTGGTTCTAGATGAAAAGAAAAAACCAACCCAACAACTTAAAAAGCTCTTAAAGCCCTTGGCAGAAGAATATGATTTTATTTTTTTGGATTGTCCGCCTAACATTTCATTATTATCTGAAGCCGTTTTCGAAGCCGCTGATGTTTTGTTGTCGCCGATAATTCCCACTACGCTATCGTTAAGAACACTTGATCAACTGAAAAAATTTATCGAAGATAACGGTTTGAACAAGCTAGAATTAATTCCTTTTTTCTCGATGGCCGACCGACGCAAAAAAATGCATAGGGACATTATGAGCTCTCTGGATGAGAGCTACCCCGAGACCTTAGCAACCGCTATTCCTTATGCCAGCGATATTGAGCGCATGGGGCTTGAACGCATGCCGCTGGGAGGCTATATAAAGAAAAGTCAATCTCTGGTCGCTTACGATGCATTGTGGCAAGAAATTCTGACTCGCGTCCCCCCCCAAAAATAGAACCTTAGACCGAACGGGGCATGTGGTGTGGTCCCGGTTGAAAAGGTACATTATTAAAATTGGTAACTTTTTAGTAGTCGCAAGTAAGCTTATTTTTCCACAACTTAGAATCACTAAAATTTACGAAAAAGCGCATTTTTAATTTTCAGATAACAACAAATCAATCGCTTACTATGCATTGATTATCAAAATAACGTTTATTCTCAGCTTTAATAAGTTTTTTCTTGCTGTAATGCTTTGATTTATATGCTACCTGCAACTAATGAGAAACTACAGTAATTGAACATCAATGCCTTATTCGCTTAACCTCCTGGAGTAAACCATGCCTAATAAACGCTTTGTTTCGAGTAAGCCTAAATCATCAATCACCGAAGTTTCTATACTGGGTGTGAAAAAAGAGGATTTTGTAGAGGACTTTAAAAGATATTACGTTCATCTGCTTGGGCGGGATGAGAATTTTCGATCATCGCCGTTCTATGCCTACGAGGCGTTGTCGCTGTCTATTCGCGACAGATTGATGGAGCGCTGGAAAAATACCTATAAAAATTATATCAAAACAGATAGCAGGCAGGTGTTTTATCTGTCTATGGAATTTTTGATGGGTAGAACTTTAAGCAATGCAATGCTTAATCTCGGCATAACCGATGAGGCTACTCAGGCCATGCACGATTTGGGCATTGAAATCGAAGAACTGGTTGACAGGGAACTCGATGCCGGCTTGGGTAATGGCGGTCTGGGGCGATTGGCCGCCTGTTTTATCGATAGTTGTGCAACCTTGCAATTGCCGGCGGTAGGTTACGGTTTACGATATGAATACGGCATGTTTACCCAAACTATTGTCAATGGCGAACAGGTTGAAAAACCGGATCACTGGTTGCGTCACGGCAATGTCTGGGAAGTTGAGCGGCTGGAATATTCGCTACGCGTCAAGCTAGGCGGACACACAGAAATACAGACAGATGAGCAAGGCAAGCAAAGGGTATGCTGGATCAGTACTAATGACGTGCTGGCCGTCCCTTTTGATACGCCGATACCCGGTTATCAAAACAATACTGTCAATACGCTGCGTTTATGGAAAGCTGTCGCGACAGAGGAATTTAACCTGGATGAGTTCAACGCGGGCGATTATGCAGAATCGGTGGCCGCAAAGGTCATAGCTGAGCATATCACCATGGTGCTGTATCCCAACGACGCCAATGAAAACGGCAAAGAACTGAGGCTACGCCAGCAATATTTCCTGGCTTCCGCCAGTTTGCAGGATGTACTCGCCCATTGGGTCAGGCAGCATGGACATGATTTTAGCAACTTCGCCAGCAAAAGCTGTTTTCAGTTAAACGACACACATCCGAGTATCGCCATTGCTGAATTGATGCGTTTGCTAATGGATGTGCATGGATTGCCATGGGCTACAGCCTGGGGAATTACTCGGCAGACTATGGCTTATACCAATCATACCCTGTTGCCTGAAGCGCTTGAAAAATGGTCGGTTACCCTCATGAAAAAATTGTTGCCCAGACTGATGGAGATTATCTTTGAAATAAATGCCCGTTTTATGTCTGAAGTTGCGTCGCATTGGCCTGGAGATAAAACTCGATTGGGTAGGATGTCGATCATAGAGGAAGGCGACGAGCAGCAGGTGCGTATGGCATATCTTGCCATCGTCGGCAGTTTTTCGGTTAACGGTGTTGCCCAATTGCATTCTCAGCTACTGCAACAAGGTTTGTTTCGCGATTTTTATGAATTATGGCCGCATAAGTTTAACAATAAAACCAACGGAGTAACCCCGCGTCGCTGGCTGGCCTCGTGTAATCCTGAATTAGCGGCACTAATAACCGAAACCATCGGTGATGGCTGGCTAACCCATCTGGATGAATTGAAAAAGCTGGAGCCTTACGCCGAAGATGCCGATTTCCGAAATCGCTGGCATACAATAAAACAAAATGCAAAGCAGCGCCTGATCGAACACAAGAAAAAATATCAGAACATCAATTTAAATCCGGATGCACTATTTGATGTGCAGGTTAAACGTATCCATGAATACAAGCGGCAGATTCTGAATATACTGCATGTGATTCATCTCTACGATCGC
Organism: Methylobacter sp.; assembly: GCA_016784875.1. GTDB lineage: Bacteria > Pseudomonadota > Gammaproteobacteria > Methylococcales > Methylomonadaceae > Methylobacter_A. The sequence goes on along the minus strand of JADHTX010000003.1, from coordinate 17,116 downwards.
ATTAAACGCGGCGATACCATGAACTGGGTGTCGCGTTGCGTGCTGATTGGCGGTAAAGCTGCACCCGGTTATGCCATGGCAAAAAGAACTATTAAACTGATTAATAATGTTGCTAATGTCATTAACTCGGATCCCAATGTCGGTGACAAGCTAACCCTGTTTTTTCTGCCTGATTATCGTGTTTCCGGAATGGAAATAATTTGCCCTGCTGCCGATCTTTCCGAGCAGATATCTACGGCAGGAAAAGAAGCGTCTGGAACCGGCAATATGAAGTTGATGATGAATGGCGAGCTAACACTTGGAACACTGGTTGGCTCAAATATTGAAATAAGGGAAGTAGTCGGCGATGAAAACTTCTTCCTGTTCGGCCTGACCGAAGAACAGATTGAAGAAAGACGCGAACATTATGATCCTGATGCGATTATTGATCAGGATGAAGATTTGCAACGAGTAATGAATCTTCTGGAATGCGGGCATTTTAATCAGTTTGAAGCGGGGATCTTCGACGACCTCATTGCATCAATAAAAAGTCAATACGATCCGTGGATGACCATCGCAGATTTTAGAAGCTATATTGACGCGCAAAAACGTGTAGATGCCGCTTATCAGGATAAAGATCATTGGGTCAGGATGAGCATTTTAAATTGCGCGAACAGCGGTAAATTTTCCACGGATAGAACCATCAACGATTATAACAACGAAATTTGGAAGCTGGAGCCGGTGCCGGTGCCGGTGCAATCTTCATAAGAACCATACCGGACAGGTTAACTATTGTTGCCTTAATTAAGGTTGATAACAGCCAAGCTTGCGCTGTACTATGCAGCTTCCTATTAACTCTACCCGAAGCCAGAATGAAGACAGATAGTGCCGCCATTAGAAAACGATATGATCGTATCGCCCCGTATTTTGAGGGTATGGAAGCAGTAATGGAAGGCTTGTTTTTTAAAAGCTGGCGAAAAAAATTATGGGCAAAGGTTGAGGGTCATCATATTCTTGAAATCGGCGTAGGGACGGGCAAGAACTTCGACTATTATCCCCAGGATGCCAGAATAACGGCTATTGATTTTAGCGAACAAATGCTAAAACTGGCTGCGGGGAAACGCGACAGGAAACATATCAACGTTGAACTGGAGCTAATGGATATTCAGTCGTTAAGCTTTGCCGATAATAGTTTCGATACCGTTATTTGTTCTTTTGTTTTTTGTTCGGTGCCGTCGGCAGTCAAGGGTTTGAAGGAAGTTTACCGGGTATGCAAACCGGGTGGTCAAGTCTTATTGCTGGAACATGTCGTCAGCTCAAACGCCGTGCTTGCCGCCGTCATGAACCTGCTTAACCCGGTCGTGGTCGCGCTGGTCGGGGCAAACATCAATAGAAACACGGTTAAAAACGTTAAAGCCTGCCCTTTCACATCGGTGCATGTTGATGAGCGGAGCAGCGATATTGTCAAGCTGATTGAAGCCAGAAAATAGCAGGTTGTTGGTAACGACTCAAAACGCAATAACAGAACATGGAGTTACAAAAGCCGAAACAAGTTTGTCATACGCTTTTAATCAGCCTTATCCGTTCTTCATTTCTCTATGCGCTAAAAAGTGACGAAACTTTTTAACTGGCTAGTCGTTGAATTAGGTAAAATAGAAAAAATTTTTGGATTAGTTATTTAAGTGAAGCCACAATTAGAAAATCTGGTACAGACGCCAATTCCGACCAAACACGGCGAGTTTATCCTGCATTACTACAGCAATACCATTGATGAAAAGGAGCATATCGCCCTAGTCAAAGGTATTGTCGCGGACAAAGAGAATGTGCCGGTACGCATTCATTCCGAGTGTTTTACCGGCGATGTCCTGGGTTCAAGGCGCTGCGATTGCGGCGAACAGCTGGATATGGCGTTGCAAATTATCGATAAAGCCGGTTTCGGAGTATTGATTTATCTGCGCCAGGAAGGCCGCGGCATCGGTTTATTGAAAAAACTCCAAGCTTATAATTTGCAAGATCAGGGCATGGATACGGTTGATGCCAATATCCATTTGGGGCATCTTGCCGACGAAAGGGAATACAGCATCGCCGCGTTAATGCTGGAAAACCTGAATATCAAGTCCATAGAATTGATTACCAACAACCCCAAGAAAATCGAAGAGTTAAAAAAACTCGGCATTAACGTGGCAGGCCGCATTCCGGTTGAAGCCGTGGCGCACGATGACAACGTCGGCTATTTAAAAACCAAAGCAAAGAAAATGGCGCATATGCTGTTTGAGCAAAAAAAGTAAACGGTTGGCTTAAGACAATAGCATATAGAAAGGTTTGCTTTGCCTTTATAGATCCAAAGCACCTAACATTATTTCAACCAGCTTCACCCAATAAGCCGCGCCGATCGGCAATATCTCATCATTAAAATCATAATGCGGATTATGCAATAGGCAGCTGTTCTCTGAAGAACCGTTGCCTATCCAGATATAGCAGCCTGGTTTTTCTTGCAACATAAAGGCAAAATCTTCCGAGCCCATGCAGGGAACCGGCTGTCTATCCACGCAATCCTTACCGGCTACAGCCATTGCCGCTTGTAGCGCCAACTCCGATTCAGCTTGCGCATTAAAAGTCACCGGATAACCGGGGTTTTCCGGGTTGAATTTAATTTCTGCACTGACCTTAAACCCCTCGCAAATTGAATTGACCAATCGGGTTATTTGATCAGCAATCGTTGCTTGAACCGTACTGTTAAAACAACGAAAAGTGCCTCTCAACACAGCCGATTCCGGTAGCGCATTCCAGGTATTCCCGGCATGTATCTGGGTGATGCTGACCACCGCCGGATCGGCGGGATTAATCGTTCGGCTGACAATAGTCTGCAACGTGGTAATCAACTGGGCGGCTGCGACTATCGCATCATTACCCAAGTGCGGCATTGCGGCGTGGCTTGCACGTCCGGTAATAATGATTTCAAAGCAGTCGAATGAGGCCATCATTGCACCGGGTTTGACTGCGAAATATCCGGCCGGAATATCGGGAAAGTTATGCATGCCAAAAACACAGTCGACCGGGAATTGCTCAAACAGTCCGTCATCAATCATCCGCTTGGCTCCGGCGCGACCTTCTTCGGCTGGCTGAAAAATAAAATAGACCGTCCCGTTAAAATTGCGATGCTCGGCTAAATAGCAGGCCGCGCCAAGCAGCATCGTCGAATGGCCGTCATGACCGCAGGCATGCATTTTTCCGTCGTGGCAGGATTTGTAAGCAAAGGTATTTTGTTCCTGAATAAACAAAGCATCCATATCTGCCCGCAAAGCGATTTTCTTGCCGCCATTTCCGGCAGTTAGCGTAGCGACAACACCGGTTTCGCCTAATCCTTGATACACCTCCAAGCCGAAACTCGCCAATTTATCAGCAATGAAACGAGCCGTTTCCGTCTCTTCGAAAGCAGTTTCAGGAAACTGGTGCAGATGCTGACGCCATTGGCGCATTTGTGCATGTAGCTGTTGTATATCATTAGTTATAGACATAAAAGACTTAAGGTGAACTAGGTCGCAGCTAAAACACGCCATTTATAATGATCAGAAAAATGCTTCAGCCAAAAGTGAATATTAGGTTAAAAACGGCGTATGCTGAATTTTATGAAGCCTGATTCAAGCGCTTTTGCCTGTGCAGACTTTCGTTTTGCAAAAATTGTATTCAGCTTATTTTACAAGAGTCGAATGTTTGAATGTAGAGGCTCATGGTCTTCCTGATTTCTATATTATATTGAATAGATATGATGTGACTTGCCGCCGATGGATTAGTTTACGTCCAAGCGATAGGTGGAGCAACGTTCAGGGGAGGCCTAAGGTTGAGCCGTTCGGCAAAACTTGATTGAGCGAAGTCGAAAAACAAACGGTTTATACTTAGCAACTTGCCTCACTTTAAGAGACAATTATTTCGATTTTCGTGCCGTCGAACCGGACAGCTTAGTCCTAGGCGTTTTCGGCCAGACTACTCACTCCTTAATCGCCCGATCGGAATTCAATGCAGTCCAACCGGCTACGATTCGGTATACCAGCAGTAAGATCGTTGCAATCAGAATAAAAATACCAATACCCAACTCAAAAGTTAATCCAGACAATGCGAAACCGGCTAAAGCTATCCAAACAGTCATGATCTGCCAGTCGAAATGGGATTCCAACCAAGTCCCCTGAACTTCGGCTTGCTTCAGAAAGTTGATGGCCACGCCTACTAATAACGGCAGCCCGGCAAATGCGAAAGCCAGCACCTGACACAGATACACTACTGCTGTCAGGCGCTTTAATGAATGTAATTTTTCATCATCCATTTGATTAATTTGATTAATTTGATTAGTCGAATTGTCATTCATAACTCACCTGCCTGTTGATGTTTTAATGATGACAACCGCGAATTGATGTTGTCTCTATAGTTGAGATATACGCCTTAATACAGATAAGTCAACTGGTGCCGAGCTCATCTTATGCTTTAAATAACCTCAAAATCCAAGTTCGGACAACTCGGGATGGTCGTCGGGCCTGATTCCCTGAGACCAATGAAATTTCCGATCCGCTTCGGCTATCGGCAAGTCGTTGATGCTGGCTATGCGGCGTTTCATCAATCCGTGCTGATCGAATTCCCAATTTTCATTGCCATAGGATCGAAACCAGTTGCCGGAAGCATCATGCCATTCATAGGCAAAACGCACGGCAATACGCGCATCATGAAAAGCCCATAGCTCTTTTATAAGGCGATAATCCAGTTCTTTAGCCCATTTTTGCTGTAGAAATAACACAATTTGGTCTCGACCGGTGAGGAATTTGGCCCGGTTACGCCATTGGCTGTCTATGGTATAAGCCAGTGCGATTTTTTCCGAGTCACGGCTATTCCATGCATTTTCAGCAGCACGTACTTTTTGCGCCGCTGTTTCGGCAGTGAAAGGCGGCACTGGTGGACGGATATTTTCAGTCATATTCTGATCCTGTTTACTTTCAACGGAACATAGAATGTAGTTTCTTCAGGACTTCATTGCAACACAAATTTAAGACCGATTAACATTAGAATAGTCGCTAAAGCAGGTCGTAAAATTCTCTCAGGAATCTTGGCACTGAGGTGGCTACCAATCCAGATACCAGGTAAAGAACCGATCAGCAAGCTGCCTAATAACACCAGATCCACGTTCCCTAAACTAAGGTGGCCCAATCCAGCGACTGCGGTCAGCGGAATAGCATGAGCCAAATCGGTGCCGACGATTTTCAGTGTAGTCATTCTGGGATAAAGAAATAGCAGCGCGACAGTGCCCAAGGCACCGGCACCTACAGACGACAGCGTCACCAATATGCCCAGTACTGCGCCGATCAATATGGTGGCGGGTATTTGCAGATGCTTGAAACGTCCGGCATTTTCGGGAGTGCTATGATCATCGTCAATAGGCTTAAGTTTTGCAGCCCGGCTTAGTAACACACTTCGCACTATCAGTGAGAATGCGGTCAACAGCAGCGCAACACCCAAAGTAAAGGTAATCGCCCCCGATGTTTCCTTACCGATTGAGCTTAAATGCTTGAGTACAAATAAGGTAGCCACCGCAAAAGGTAGGCTGCCCAATGCCAACCAGCCGACAATTTTCCAATCAACCGAGCTATGTTTATTATGATGCACCCAAACGCCGCCGGTTTTAGTGATCGCGGCAAACAGCAAGTCTGTACCCACAGCGACGGCAGGCTTAAATCCAAACAGGAAAACCAGCAATGGCGTCATTAGCGAACCGCCGCCTACGCCAGTCAATCCCACTAAAATCCCTACGGCAAAGCCGGCAACAGTGTATCCCAAATCCATCTTAACTAACCCTTGTTTTAATGCATCTAAAAAGGCGCATATTATAGCAGGCGAGTAGTTCTCCATTTGACTGTTGTTGCTCAGTATTTTCTTTGGGAAGTAATATTTACAGTTGATTTCATGTTCTACATCATGCTTACTTCGGAAAAATCTCGGTAAACTTGATGTCCTTGGTATTTTTCGAAACGGAAATTAACTTTGATGAAAGCGGCATTACAATATACGGGGCGCAGTTCGATAATATCGGCAAACTGCTGGGACTCGGACGCAATCACCGTGAGCCGGATAATTCACCAGCCTCATCCAAGGCGAATGTACTTTTCGCCTGTAGGTGATTGATTAAAAGCCTTTCTATAGCAAAAACTCGTTTGTTAATGTTCATGTCTAACATTGCGCTTAACTAGATCGCGGCTTATACTCCGCCTAATTTTTTAGCGCTTTCAGTTGCGGCCCTTACAAACCATATAATATATGGTATTCGGCATACTCTGCCCCTTGCTGATTGGAATTACCGTATTTATCAAACTGAGGATATTTTTTAATTAATTAACGCGAAAAAATTCGGTCATAGTCCATTAACATATTGGCGGTATGCCCTAGATAGATCAAGATCCAAACAGCACAACACGATAAAACATAACTATATTTTTCATCATGATTAAAGCACACGCACATCAAGAACGCCCCATCCAGTTAGGTTCCCCCGGCGAAGAAATCAGTATCCAAGATCTTCAAACAATCAAACAGCGATTTAAACGTTTAAATCAGCTTCGTGAACAGCGTGTTCAAGATTTTTTGCTATCTCGGCAGCAAATATTTTTAGAATTACTACCGTTGCTTTTTCATGGTAACTTTTCGATGTTGCCGGGATATATTTCTTCAACTACCCCCGCAGGAATACCGGAATATTCCCCCGGAAATCAGACGATAACTTCCGCCAGGCACTTTGCAAAAAATTTCAATTATACTCGTACGCCATCACATATTTACCCTATTGAAGGGCTATTTTTAATGGGCAGTGTCGGCAGTATCGCCTTTTCAAAAACCAGTGATATGGACATCTGGTTATGCCATCAATCCGACTTATTGCCTGGCGCCATTAATGAGCTGCAACAAAAAGCCTCTGCCATAGAAATCTGGGCCGAATCATTAGATCTGGAAGTTCATTTTTTTCTAATGGACAGCAAACAGTTTCGACTTGGCCAAAACACGCCGATTTCTACCGAAAGTAGCGGTCAAACCCAGCATTATCTGTTGCTTGAAGAGTTTTACCGAACAGCAATTTATATTGCCGGAAAAAGTCCTGCATGGTGGCTGGTTCCTCCTCATGAAGAAGGCAATTACACAGGGTATATCAAACATCTCACAAGCAATCGCTTCATTCCCGAGCATGAGCTTATCGATTTTGGCGGCTTCGAAGCAGTCCCTGCTGAAGAATTTACCAGCGCAACACTTTGGCATCTTTATAAAGCACTCCATTCACCACACAAATCGTTATTAAAGCTGTTATTAATGGAATGCTATGCCAGCGAATATCCTCAAACCGAATGGCTATGCCTAGACATAAAAAAAGCCGTTTATCAGGGCAGTTTTCTGACAACCGATCTTGACCCCTATTTGCTCATTTACCAGAAAGTCGAAAGATATTTACAAAAGACGCATAGTCATGACAGATTAACTTTGGCTCGTCAAAGTTTTTATTTAAAGGTAATGGGATCATCCGACAATACAATGGATGGCCCGACCCGTGTATCCAGAGAACAATACATCCAGCATATTGCTAAATGCTGGAGTTGGCCTATAGCCACAATTAACGAGCTTAAACTAACGCAATCATGGAATATACAAAAAGCGACATTAGAACATTCCATTATTGTGCAGCAACTAACTCATTGTTACCGCATGATCATGGGTTTCGCCAAAGATCACGTGAATCCAAATCAGGAAAGTAGTGATGACCTGAAACTGATAGGCCGGAAGCTTCATTCATTTTTAGAAAAAAAACCGGGTAAAATTGAAATTATTACTACCCATTCCGAAGTTCACTCAAAAGAAAACGCATTATCTATCGTAGAGAACAGTCCTACGGGTAATAACCGTGGATGGGCTTTATATCTAAAATACGTACAGATGACGACGGCTAAAGATTTTGTGCCGATACAAAAATGCCGGACTTTAATAGAAACGCTTTGTTGGCTGGTCATTAATGGCCTCTATCACAAACTATTACTACTCAATTTCAGCTCGCATTCTCTTAAAATGTCGGATCCGGAACTGCGATCAATCTTAAGGCAGATCAATTTATTTTTAACCCAGAACTTTATATTCGATGCTCCGCTGGATGTCTACCAAACCCAAAAGACCCCGTTGCATTCAATGGTTCTGATTAATATGGGAATCTCGGATAACGAGCGCCTGTGCGTTATGAGCGAGCGCTCCGACCCGTTGAGTTATGGCGTAGACAGACAGTGCTTTATTCATACGGTGAGTAGAATTTCATTATCCAGCTGGAGCGAGATTACAACCACTCATGAGGATGGCTTAGATGGATTATTTAAGTGTTTAACGGACATCATTAATAATAACCAAAAGCCGCTGTCTTTGAACAACGTGAAATTTGTTTGTCACACGCCGAATCGGGCTAGAGACATTATCTTCCGCGTTGAGGTACTCTTTAGCATCTTGGTTAAACTTTTTTCCACACCCCAGAATAATCTCTCACCCCGCTATATTTTGCCTGGAGGAACCGCATTTTATGTCTTCCAGTCTGTAAATAAAATGCTAAATTACAAGGCACTGGCCTCTGAGAAGCTATTGTTAAGCGAATTATCCCGTCCTCAGGAGAAATTCAGCACTATCCATTTCGACCACGCAGTCCTGGAAAATACGCCCATCCATCATATTTATTCGTTGAATAGGCCGCAAGTAATTCAGCTTTTTTATTATGAATATAATACGGACATTAACGTATATATTGTTGATGAAAAGGGAGCTTTGTATACTCAGCTGCATAACAAAGCGAGTGCCAGCCATCTACTAAAACAATACTCAATTTTCTTAGAGTCAATTATCAGCCGCACTTTATTCGAAAACTTTTTGACCATTGAGTATTACCAAATCGAGAAAAGTACTGCCGGCATCTTTTCATCTAATCCGGTACAGCTAAATACAGTATCTTCAAATCAGGAATTAAGCTTACGCATAACGGGAGAGGACACCGACAGAGGAATTATTTATACAATCTACTGTAATGAAAAAGAGTTTTCTTCACTAGATCACGGTAACCAAATATTTTATGCAGCCTATCAACATATACTCCAATTCAGGAGCGTTAAGAGTAATTACCCGATTCATATTACCGACATAGACTTGCCTCTTTCAGCATTTCGAATCGACAACCCCGAGCAACTGCAAACCATCCATTATTTAAACTATAAACAAAAAATCGAAGATAAATTTAATGTTTAAAAATTAGTTGCTATAGATACACGGACAAGCGCTGATAAAATATTATGTTAGCGATTTACCTAAAGGTGCGGGATTTATTGAATAAATTCATGCTTTGAAACTATGCGCTTACTATAGAGAATTCTTGATGAACTATGCAAATATGTTGACCGTGGCGTTTGCCGAAGCACAAGCCGGCTTTGATGAGGGCGGTGTGCCGGTCGGCGCAGCGTTGTTCGACGCTAATGGCAACTTACTCGGACGCGGTCGCAATCGCAGGGTACAGGATAACGATCCCTCTATTCACGGAGAAACAGATGCCTTTCGTAAAGCAGGCCGCCAAACCAACTATCGTGACAAAATTTTAGTGACCACGCTTGCGCCATGCTGGTATTGTTCTGGCTTAATCCGGCAATTCAATATCGGCACCGTAGTAGTTGGGGAATCGGTCAACTTCGAAGGCCATCTGGATTGGCTTAAAGATGCCGGAGTAAAGATCGTTGAAATGAACGATGCCGATTGTATCGCGTTGATGCGGCGCTTTATCGAACAATCCCCGCAAATCTGGTTTGAAGACATCGGCGAATGCAATTGTGCTTAGCGCCTGTAAATACCTCTTTCAAATCCTTTCGATAGCTTGGGTACTGCTTGCTGCTAACCCGGCTTGGTCGGTTGAGCTGGAACCGGTCACCCTGCAATTGAAATGGAAACATCAATTTCAATTTGCCGGTTACTATGCCGCCAAAGAAAAGGGTTTTTACCGGGAAGCGGGACTTGACGTCACTATTGTTGAAGCGTCTCCCGCTTTAGATCCGGCTCGGGAAGTGCTTGCCGGACGCGCCCAGTTCGGCGTCGGCACCAGTGAATTGATCTTAAACCGCCATCGTGGCGACGCCGTTGTCGTGCTTGGCGTAATTTTACAGCATTCGCCACTGAACTTGATCACCTTGGCCGAGTCGGAGATCGACAACATCCATAAACTCGTTGGCCGCAAGCTAATGATCGAACCAAGTTCGGCTGAATTATTCGCTTATCTGTTACAAGAAGGCTTTACTCGCAACGCCTTCGAGCTACAACATCACAGCCTGGATTTAAACGACCTCCTGTCGGGGAAAACCGACGCAATGTCGGTGTATGTTACTGATGAACCGTTTTTACTCCAGCAATTGGGCCGTGCATACAATCAATTCAGTCCACGGACGAGCGCGATTGATTTTTACGGCGATAATTTCTTTACACTTGAAACCGAGTTGAAAGAACATCCGCAACGAGTCAAAGCGTTTAGAGAAGCGTCGTTGCGCGGTTGGCGTTACGCCATGCAAAATCCTGATGAAATCGCACAACTGATTTTCCAGCGTTACTCGCAGCGCCACAGCATTGAGCATTTGCAGTTTGAAGCAAAAGTGATGCATGACTTAATGCAACCGGAATTGATTGATCCTGGCTATATGAATATCGGTCGCTGGCAACATATTGCCGAGACCTATCACCAACTCGGACTGCTGCCGGAGCATTTCGATGTCGAAGCGATGCTGCATTTTCCTAACAGCGAACTCGATTTGAAAAAACTCAAAAACACACTGTATTATGTCGCCGCATGCTTGTTACTGTTAAGTGTGCTGTTCGTGATTCTGTTTCGATTCTACCGTACAGCGCACATCAATGAAGCCCGGCTTAAAACCATGTTCGACTATGCGCCGCTAAGTTTAATCGTGCTGGATGATCAAAACCGAATTAGAAGCTGGAATGCCCAAGCCGAAAAAACGTTTCTTTGGCGCGCTGAAGACATTCTGGGTGAAAATGCCTCAAAAATTATCCCTCCGGAAAATCGTCATGAAATAGAACAAGTCCTGGCTGCCGTTCATCAAAAACACACCGTTTCTCGCATCGAAAGCGTCAACATCAAGCAGGACGGCAGTGAAATTTTATGCGAATGGCTGAACGCTCCTTTTAAGGATAGCCACGATCAATCTAACTTCATCATCTGCATGGCTCGTGATATTACCGAACAAAAACGCTTGGAGCAACAGCTTGACCTAGCCGCGCATTACGATTACCTGACTTCGTTACCGAACCGGGCATTGATTATTAATCTATTAAAACAATCGTTGGCGACAGCTGCTCGACAACAAAACAAACTGGCTATCCTGTTCCTCGACCTAAACAATTTCAAACCGGTTAACGACAGACTGGGACACGAGTCGGGCGATATACTGTTGCAAATCATAGCGCAACGTCTCCAGCAAGCCATTCGCGACTGCGATTACGTCGGCAGATTAGGCGGCGACGAATTTTTGCTCATTCTTCAAGACATAGGCTCACTTGAAAATGCACAAATGGTAGCCGATAAACTTCAGGATTTGATTTGCCAACCTTGTGCGATTAAAGATCAAAATATCAATATCAGCGCCAGCATCGGCATCAGCCTTTATCCCGACGACGCGACAGAAATCAACACCCTGATTCACCAAGCCGATCAAGGTATGTATCAAGCAAAGATAAATGGTTAAACGCAACTTAATCGCGCGGTGCATGCTTCTTCCAAAAATTAACCTGTGTTATCTTGACCGGTTTGTTGACAAGGAAATATTTCATGAAAAAAATACTTATCGCTACCGCAGCTATTGCAAGCACACTTATCCCCGGTTGCGCCTCGCAACCAGGATCTATGGATCTATGCGACGAATTAACATTCCTTAAGACTGCCTACATATTGGGTTGCGCGCCTCATCCGTTCAGAGAATTTGTAGGGGCTCACCATGCTGCCGTAAAATCCGCACCCCCAACACCGGTTGCCGACTGCTCGACGCTGGATGACGATATCGACGGCATCAACAATTGTACTGATAAATGCCCGAACACCTTAAAAGGCGCTCACGTTAACTCATTTGGCTGTTGGACTGTTGACGTAAAATTCGATAACGATAAAAGCGACATTAACCCCCAATATTACCCTGAACTCGATAACGTAATTGCCGTTATTAAAGACAACCCCGACATTCACATTGAAGTGCAAGGCCACACCAGTAATACCGGCAGCGCAGATCACAACCAAATATTATCCGAGCGCCGAGCAACGGCTGTTAAAGACTATTTAAGCGGCAGCGCTTATGCAAAGAGAACATTAACCGCCCGAGGCTACGGATTCACTCAACCTATCGACACCAATGAGACAGAAACAGGCCGCACCAACAATCGTAGAGTGCAGCTGGAAGTGCTTAAATAACCGACATTACGACATCAAGCGAAAAAGGGCAGGGAGAATCCCGCCCTTTTTATTGCCGTCCCTAAAGCTCCTCGACCGATGAGTTTATAAATCGAACCAATGCCTGTATCAATAGCGAAAACCGTTGCGCTTGGATATTGCCGTTGGATGGATTTACCCAAGTTGAATTGAACTCCAGTTGAATGGCCGGAATCCCATTAGCACTAGAGAATTTAGTAATCGTTTGGTTTTTTGATGCAGCAAAACGATTATTAGAAATATGAGTTATGCCTTCTCTACGGAAATGCTCCAACAAGTTTTCAAGCAAATCATTATTGCCGAGCAGGGATTGCCCACTCATAGTGCCAATATCCACATCATAGGAACGATAAGGATGGCTGCTATGAATATCCAGCACATACTTGGGATTAGACTTTACTAAAATGGCCTTTAATTGCTCTTTAAATGCATTGTCGTCGTAAAAATTCGGATCGGACGGCCCTTCGTAGGTCGTATAAATAACCGTTGCCCCAGTTATCCGCCCAATCGCAACGGCTAGAGCCGCCGTGCCGCCGCCATCGGAAAACCGCCGTTTACCCTCTCGAAACGGAGCCGTTGAATGCGGGACAGTAATTACCACAGGGATAGAGCCTTGAATCACCTCAAACCAGCGTTCGCCTTCAGCCGCAGTTACACCTTGCCTTTTATTCAACCGGTCTTCTAACTCGATTGCCGTAGCCACAATGCCGGGCTCGACAATGGCTTTATCATAGTGCAGTGGTCTAGCGCTACAGCCTAATAAGCTTATAAAAATGCCGATAACATAGGTTGTTTTTATCAGTTTCATTTCAAATCGATCTCATGTTTTTTGCCGTTGTCTATTTAAAACTGCCGGGGGCTGTCGCTCGAACAGGACTATAGAAAAAAGCGAATTTTAATCTACGGCGTGTGCAATCAATCGCGAAGCCATTTTTGCATGATGGGAAAAGGTGCTACGCCTAATTCTGCGGCCTTATTGTCGGCATAAGCCATTTCCGCATCTTCAATGCCTTTAATACCGATATATATCCCCATCTGGAAATTAAACAGAAGCCCTTGAGCCCCGCCTTTATAGCCTTTATTGTGGAAGAGTATTTCAGGGTCGATTCCAAGGGCAACAACAGCGGCCCAAGACCAGGCAATCGATTCGATTTCGTAGGAATTGCCGATTTCGGCGATTTGCCCGACATTACCGGTTGCGTAACACCTCAGGCGGCTTGGAATCATCGCGATATGCGCCGCTTCGTGGAGTAAATCGCCGGGATAAAGTAATTTATCTTGGTCAACCAGCAATTTTCCCTTTTCAATATACACGCCGGGAATAAATGTCTGTTCCTGAAGCGGTATTTCAACGACTTCGATACCGATGTCCCGGATGAAGTCCACCATCTTTGCCGTTACCGAGTTACTGAATGCCATGGGTTCCTTTAAGAATAATTAAAAGCCGCAAAATGTTGTGACCGGGAGTAGACGCACTATATCAAAAACAATCGGGCATAAAAAATTCAAGCAAAGATTAGATTATCCTTAGCCCAGTTATTTACGGCTAGATATGACGCAAGGAACCACCATTCACATTAATACGAAAGGCGCGACCGAAACCAATAACGTACCGCCCGTTTTCCGGGCGCAAGGCAAACAAATGGAAATCCGGTAACGAACGCAACACGCTAACCACCTCGCCAAACTTATCCTGCAAGGCTTGTATCCGCTCAGCGTAAGTTGCATCGTCACGGATTATTTCCGAGACGCTGCAACTTAGCACCGCCCGTTCTCGGGCAAAAAGGTTTGGCGATTCGAATTCCGGACGGATAAACAATATCGATGCCTGCGGGTTATTCAGCAAATTAACCGTATGGCAGGCCATATCGCTGACATAGATATAAAAGACTCCGGCATCGTCACGAACAAAAGGCGCGTAACTGATGTCAGGAACGCCGTTTGCTGAAGCCGTCGAAAGTAATAGCGTTTGCTGCGACGCTATCAGCTCCTGATAACGTTGGGTAATGTGTTCAAGCTCTTGTTTGGTTATTTCACTCATGGGTAACCTCCGTCAAGCACGGTAAGTTGGACAGATCGATAGCGAAGCCTAACATTCAAGGTTTCGATTTGTTGGGCTTCCTTGTGTTCAGCCCAGCCTACCGCGTTGCGAGACACTGTCATTTCAGCAAGAGGTGTGCTAGCTCCCAAGCTGGAGAGAGTGTGAACCAGCGAATTGTATGGAATATGAACAACGACAGTTTTTCAAGCGAGGCGGAAATTAGCAATCATCGCACACGCACAGCGTACCGAAGTTGCGGTGAATTGCCTATCGGCGAATCCCTACAGAGTTAATCAGTCTTACAGCGTTAGTTTCGAGAGTATCAAACCGTTTGCGTGTCTCTATCTTCAAAGCTAATGGAAATTTTTTTACCGATAGCAGCGGCGGCTTTGGTCAGCGTTGCCAAGGTAACGGAATGGCAATTAGGATCGAGTAATCTATCCAATTGAGCGCGGCTGGTTTTCATGCGTTTAGCCATTTCACTTTTGCTGATATGCGTATCGGCCATCGCCTGCGCAATCATGCAGGCAATCACCTTTTTTATTGCCGCTGCTTCCACCTCTTCAAAAATACCTTGTTCTTGGAGAAAATCGTCAAAGTCAGAGCCAATATGTTGGTTCATTTCGTACCCCTCAATATTTTTAATCTATCCTTGGCAAGCTCTAGTTCCTGCCTCGGGGTTTTTTGGGTTTTCTTGATAAACCCATGCAGAAGCACCAGCGTTTCACCCTCGACCACAAACAATACACGAGCAATTCGGTTTGCCAGTTTTGTGCGAACTTCCCAAATGTCACCATCAATATGACCGACCAAGGGCAAACCCAACGGCCAACCATATTGAGCAGCTTTAATGTCTTCGCCTATAGCTTTTCTTTCATCTTCCGGTAAGGACTTAAGCCAATCACGAACAGGCTCAGACTTGGAAGCTTCTTGCTGGAAAAACTTAACCGAAAGTTTTGGGCTGCTGTTCTTGATTACTGTAGCTAGTTGTTTATGTATCATTTCTGGTGCACTCCTATGGAATTGTACATGAAGCATTCTGAATAAGATAATTTTTCTTTAGGTAGCATCTAAATAAGCAACCTTTCTATAGGTAGTATCTAAATAAACAATCTTGCTATTAAGTAGTATCTAAATAAGAAATCTTGGTATAAGTAGCATCTAAATTAGCAGCATTCCTATAGGTATAATATACGTTACTCATAATTACTCATAATTACTCATAATTACTCATAATTACTCATAGTTGCTCATAGTTGCTCATAGTTGCTCATAGTTGCTCATAGTTACTTGTAGGTATTAAATACATTGCATATATCTATAATTACCAAGCATTATAAAATAATAATGCAAATAAATTCAACAAGTTAATTAAAATAACAAAATATTAAAAAATTATTATTGATATTCATTTATTTCAGAGAACATACTTACAAAAAAACTACTGAATGGCAATATTATGATCAATGAAAATATTACAGAAATACTCTCTTATTTAGAAAAAATCCCCCTTATTTTTACTCTTACTATCCCCATAATACTAATTTACTGTGCGACCAAACTCGAAAATGCCTCTGTAGAGGTTCTCATTCTTTTCGGTGTAATTGGCATATCTGATCTTATTTTTGCAGGCTGGGTTGTCAAGCAACTTATCGCGAATGGAATTAGTAGATGAAAAAATTCGCCTTCGTAAATGATGCCGCCGAAAGGGAATATAAAGACTTGCCCGATAAGATACAGGATGAGTTTGGTAAAGACTTAAGACGGATTCAATTTGATGAAGAACCAAGATTACCAATCACCCATCTGGATAGTATTGGAGCAGGTGTTATTGAATTGAGAAAAAACGGTAGTCCGGCTTTTCGTTGCATTTATATCGCGAAATATCTGGATATGGTTGTTGTGCTGCATGCCTTTGCCAAAACAACCAACGGCGTTGACCGGCAAGCGATGAAAGTGGCCGAGCAACGCTTAAAAGAGTTACTGGCAGAGATAAAGAAAACTCACTGAGTCGTTTTAGCTTTTATAACCATAGTGGCTTTCTGTAATGACGGCATAGACCAGCTTATTTGAAAGCCGAATTTATCGAGCATATCGAACAACGCATCAATGGTGAATTTTTCAATTTTTGCGTTTACCAAATCGGATATGCGCGATTGTTTGACGCCAAGCTGTTCAGCCGCCTGCGCCTGTGTCCATTGTTTGCTCTCGATTAAACGGCTGAGCATGATGGATAAATCCATTTTCATGACCATTTTGCTTGCCGTTTCCGCATCGTGATTAACGTGAAATGGGCTGTCATAAAATTTTAATGCCATGATCAATGTCCGGTAGTAGCTAAGAATCTGTGTTTTAATTATATATAATTTTAGATAATTGCGTTTAAGTTATTAGCTCTGTAGGCCGAAATAAGCCGGTTCGAGCGATAGCGAGAACAGGCGTTGTGCGACTGGCATGGTAGTCAGCTAACTGGTGAAAGTCCAGTCATTGCCCTGTGAGAAGGGAAAATGTAGGCGAAGGCAAGGGTGCCCAAAGAAACTCTTGGTAACTACCCAACAGGGAAGCACGGTTACCAAGAG
>JADHTX010000168.1 GCA_016784875.1 Methylobacter sp. | reverse complement strand
ATTACGGTACTCTGGATGATTTTGGGGACAAATCCAGACAAATAAAATTCATCAAAGGTTCCGGTTTGCCTGGACAGGTATGGGAAGCAGGCATGCCTGTGCTTATAGAGGATCTGGGGCTTGCACCTGCTTTTATCAGAGGTGCGGATGCTGTAAAAGCCGGGATAACTACGGCTCTGGGTATTCCGGTTTCGGTTGTTGAAAATCAAGTGTATATCATGACTTTTCTGTCGGCTAAAGCTACGCCAATTGCGCAGCGCCTGCAAATATGGGTGCCGGATGAAAGCAGCAGCCGATTGGTGTGTCAGTCAGGATACAGTAAGAACAATGATCAGTTGGCGGAGATATTCGAAACCGTCTCGGTCCGCAAAGGCGAGGGACTATTGGGCAGGGTATGGCTGACCGGTGTTCCGGCTATTAGAAATAATTCAAGTCCCCTGGTAGAGGGGCGTCTGAATTCTATGCTTGCAATGCCCGTTATCAGTGGCGGAAACCTGAAAGCAGTGGTTACTTTTATATTTTAGTTGTTTACGATTTAGAGGCCGAAAACAGAATGCTTTGGAACTGAATCCGCCGCTTGACGAAAAACAATAACAGTTTACCCGTGTCATTTGTGCTCTATATTTACTTACCAAATCCAGACTGATTCAGGCAGGCGCTAAACTCGCGTCACAAACTCATCGAACGCTTCCAGCGCAAGCGGACGGCTGAAAAGATAACCTTGATAAGCATGGCAACCGTGGCGCGCAAGAAAGTCTCTCTGAGGCTGGGTTTCAACTCCTTCGGCGATAACCGAGAGCCCCATACTTTCGGCTAAGGCGACGATCATCTTTGCAATGGCGGCATCATTGAGGTCGATAAGGATGTCTCTGATAAAGCTTTGATCAATCTTCAATTGATCCAGAGGCAGTTGCTTCAGGTAATAGAGCGACGAATAGCCGGTACCGAAGTCATCGAGTGAGAAACCGACACCCTTTGCTTTCAGTGCGGTCATTTTTGTAATGATGTCCTCAACATTGGACACCAGAATACTTTCGGTGAGTTCTATTTTGAGTTTGTGCGGATCGGCGCCGGTATGGTTAAGCACAGCCATAACTTGATCTACGAAATCAGCTTGACGGAACTGGCGAGCACTGACATTTACAGCCAATTCAAGATGGGCCGTTTCGGCTTGGATGGCCCAAGTCGCCAACTGGGTGCAAGCGGTTTCCAAAACCCAGTGACCTAACGGTAGGATAAGTCCCGTTTCTTCAGCCAACGGAATGAATTCCGCAGGAGATACCATGCCGAGCCGGGAGTGTTGCCAGCGAACTAAAGCTTCGGCACCGGTTATTCTGCCTTCATCGTCTACCTGGGGTTGGTAGTAAAGGATAAATTGCTTTTTTCGTAACCCTTGATGCAGGTTTGTCTCTAAACTGGCGCGCTCTATGAGCGATGTCTGCATGCTCTGATCGAAAAAATGTAGCGTATTGCGTCCAGCGGCTTTGGACTGGTACATTGCGATATCCGCCTGTTTAAGTAGCTCATCGATGCTCCGGCCATGATTGCTGAACATGGTGATACCGATGCTTGGCGTGCTGTAATGTTTATGGGATGCAAGTTGATAGGGCTGATTGAGAACGGCTAGGATTTTTTCACCGACAGTCTCAACTTGGACGGTGGCTTCATGGGATTTCTTGCTTAAGTTTTCAAGCATGATGACGAACTCATCTCCGCCCAACCGGGCCACAATGTCGCATTCGCGCACACAGGTTTTGAGACGGTTTGCGACTTGTTGGAGCAGCAGGTCTCCTTTGTCGTGTCCTAGGGTATCATTCAGTGTCTTGAAATTATCCAGGTCGATAAACATTACTGCGCCGTGCATTCCGCTACGAGAACTGTAAGCCTTAGCTTGTTGCAGTAGGTTCAGCAACAGGCGTCGATTGGGTAACCGTGTTAGGGGATCGTAAAATGCCAGTTGCTTGATTTCGTCTTCGGCTGCCTTGCGCTCGGTGATGTCGAGGTGCGTAACGACAAAATGGGTTACCAAGTGGGTGTTATTAGTCACCGCTGTAATAGTTAACCATTTGGGATAGATGTCGCCATTCTTGCGGCGATCCCATATTTCTCCCTGCCATGTTCCGGTATTCAGGATGGATTCCCACATGACCGTATAAAAAGCCTCGTCATGAAGACCTGATTTTAAAAAACTCATTTTATGGCCCACCGACTCTTCGGCTGTGTAGCCGGTGGATTCGATAAAGGTTTTGTTGACTCGTAAAATGACGGCATTGGGATCGGTGATGACCATCGCTTCATGCGACTCGAAAGCGGCGGCGGCAATGCGGAGCTCCGCTTCGGTTTGTTTTCGCTGGGTGATGTCGCAGACCACGCTGGCAATACGCAGGCCGTGTTGTGTTTGGATTGGGCTTAAGCTGATTTCTACATCAATTTCGAGGCCGTCTTTTCGCAGTGCACGGATTTCTCTCCCAGTGCCCATTGACCGTGGGCTAGGGTCTGCAGCGAACATGCTGTGCAGTATTTTATGTCGGGAACGTAAGTGTTCCGGTACCAAAATGTCGATTGACTGACCGGGCAATTCCCCGTTCAGGTAACCTAATAACTCTTCGGCATACTGATTTACTTGGGTAATTATGCCTTGTTCGTCACTAATTAATATGGCATCCGGTGCCGCATCGAAGACAGCCCGATGAAATGTTTCGCTGGCTATCAGCGCTTGTTCGGCCCGTTTGCGTTCGGTGATGTCGGTGGCGATTCCGCAGATGGCGTAAATTTCACCGGAAATTTTTCGAAGCGGGAACTTGACGGAAATATAGGTGTGTTGGCCGTCGTCTTGCGGAATTAATTCTTCTACTTCGAGCGGCTGCCCGGAGCGTATCACTTCTTGTTCGCTCTTACGAATAGCGTCGGCTATTTCTGGTGGGAATATGTCGTGTGCGGTTTTTCCATAGATTGCCGCTTTGTCGATATGAAATAGTTCTTCATAAAGCCGGTTCACATGGATATAACGCCCGGACACATCCTTCATGAATATTATTGTACGCGCATTATCCGTTATGGCTCGCAAACGATTTTCGTCTTCGATATGCGCTGTTAGTAGTGTTTGAAAGCCATCGGCCATTTCATTGAAGCTGTCGGCGACTTGGCAAAGTTCATCATGGGTGCCAAGATCAACTCGCTCGCGCAAATCGCCGCCGGCAAAGATTCGCGCTGAATCGGCAAGCGCTTGAATACTGCCTTTCATGGCGTAATAGCTGCCGATAAAAAAATAATATGCCAACAGCAAGAGTAGGCTAACGGTGCCGATGCTGATACGAATCTTCTGATCTGCGTGTTTAATGCGTTCATTGATCAGCATCTGCGCAGTTGGTAGCAGAACCTCATATATCTGCGTGTAATTGCTGTTGATCATATCCGTTGTAGTCTTGAAGAATTGTTTAGGCGATTCGGAAAAATGGCCGGTCAAAATATCCGAGCGGACAAGGTCGACAATTTTATGCGATGAATCGAGGATATCCTTGCTGGCTTCCGAGAGACGTGGCTGTGTTTGAGCATTGAATTGGCTCGTTTTAGCGAAGTTAATGACCAGGGTCTTGAGGGTGTCGTCTAGTTGAGCAATTAGGGTAATCAATATGATTTTTTGGGATTCCGAGAGCTGTTTTTTAGCCAAAATGCCTGCGCCGAAAGCCCGAACTTGCCCCAATCGTTCAAGTGCTCTGGGAAGCTTCCATATGGCCGTGTCGATCAGGTAAGACGAACCGAGATCAGGGTCAATAGTTAAGGCATATTCATCCGCCACAACCATCTCGAAATCCAGCAGTGCATTGATTAAATGAGTATGTGCGGCAAAGTTTTCTTCGACTGCCCAATTGAGACCGTCTGCTTGTAATCTATACCAGTTAGACTCGATGCGTATCCACTCTTCGCTCAAGATTAAATGGATAGGGAGCAGGCTTTTTAATGCGAAAAAGGCTGCCGATGTTTCAATGAGTTTTGCTGCGCGCGCGGCGCGAAATTCTTTAATACCACCCAAGAACCCTACCGATAGCCCGCGATGCTGTTGCATAAACTGAACGGTTACGGAAATGGGCTTAATCAAGGCAATGCCTTTCAGTTCTTGTTGTGATGTATGGCTAACTTGATTAAGACTTTCATAAAGGTTGTGCATTACCACTGTAATAGCAATCAGGTATATCAACCACAGAACCATGAATTTCCATGTATAACTCAGCCTGTTCATTAGAGCGATAGCCGGGGAGAATAGTCTTTTCATAGTGACTTCACCTGATGAGTGTTGTTGAATAATTAAACAACCACCAACTCATGTTGGCGAGTTTAAATTGCAGGCTATCGCCCGTTCGTATGGGGGGCTGGAGCAATTAAAGAATCCCGTAAAAGCTAAGAGGAGTGAGTGCCTAATAAGCTGAGCAGCTTGGAACTCTGCTTTTGTTAGAGTCGAGCTTCTCAACGGTAAACTTGGTCAAGTTAAAGGGGGCTTGTTCCTCGTTTTACTTGCGGTTGTTTGTAGTGAGAACGGGGCATACATAGCAGGTCTTGAATTATTTCAAAGACCTCTAGCGTTTGAGTTCACCTCCATTCGGCGGCAATGTCGATTAATAAAACACGGTCGTCATCCAGTCTCAGCGACAGGGTTTTGCAAAGACGTTCGGTATTACAATCACGGTAGCGCTCTGACGCTACAATTCGATAGATGTCTTCTACCGATTCAAGTGACAGTAATTGATAAAAATAAGGTCGCCATGCCCAGTTAAAGCCTAGTTGCGAGGCATCTTCGGACCATTTTCCGTCGGTAAAATTAAAATTGGATGAGATTTGGTCGCCATCGTTATTGCATAAATAAAAACGCAACACGCCGCTGTCTTTAAATGGGGCGGTAGATAATTTATTGATACAAAAATCGGCTGTCAGGTTTGTTTTCAGAAGTTCCATTAGGCCCTTGATGTTGGCAATAAATTCAATCTTGTGGGCTTCTTTGGCTAAGGTTTTGGTCAGGAATGTCTTTCTTATCGAACTGATTTGTTTTTGAAAATGTTTCGCATCTTTAAAATCCGCTGTGGCGGGTGAAAACAGGTAGCCTTGCATAAATTGTGCGCCGCAACTTAAACCAAAATGGAAGTCTTCAACGGTTTCCACGCCTTCGCAAACAATGCGACATCCGGTGCGTTTCGCCAGACGGGAGAGTAAATGCACAACATCGCTGGCAATGCCGCCTTTGGCGGCATTTTGGAATAATTGCATATCCAGTTTGATGATGTCGGGTTGTATGGCCATGACTCTTTCCAGTTGGGAAAAACCGGCACCAAAATCATCAATTGCTATTTTTAAACCGTGTCGGCGATAGACTCTGGCAATTTCTACCAGTTTGTCCAGATCGCCTTTCGATTCGGTTATTTCAATAATGATGCGGCTTCGGTCGATATTAAACTCATTCAACATCAGCAGCGTAGGTAATGAGTTAAAGTTGCTCAGTTGGTCGATCCAGGCGGCTGAGATATTGATGGTTAAATAACCGCTGCAATTAGACAGGCTGAATTGTTCCAGCGCTTGTCGGCGAACTATGCGATCCCAAGCGATCAGTTGTTCGTTGGCAATATCCCGAGAAGAAAATAATTCGCCTGCCGAGATAACCCGTCCCGTAGCATCGTATTGTCGGGCTAATGCTTCATAGCCGATGATAGTGCCGCTGGCAGCGCCAACAATAGGTTGAAAATAGGGGAACAGGTTTTTTTCTGATCCTATATATTGGTGTTGTCTGGATAATGTTTCATAACCGATGATAGTGGCGTTAGTCGCTCCAACAATAGTCGGAACATAGGGAAATAGTTTTTTTTCTGGTTTCATATGGGTATTTATTTCAAAAGAGTTCGGTTATGGAAATAATGGTTTTAGCCATTTCCCCCATTGCTATCCAATACTCGCTTTTAGTATATGGAAATATTATCTTTAGATGGTTTAGCAGTCCCCGTATTTCAAATTCGAATTAAATTTTTGTCGCTTTTTTAATTTAGGCAAAAGAAAGGCGTCACCGGACGAAATGCTTGATAGCTTCAGTCTGGTTAGACGCCTTTGTCTATTGGGTTCACCGTTGAACCAAAATCTTTAGAATGCCAACATGGGCGTTCTTACCAGGGATTAAGCAATCGTTGTGCCAGGATATTTATTCAGTTTCGTTGTCGGTATAGTTTAATAAATACAGCCGGTTAGTAATTATGTGATAGGTAGGCGCTGTTTGAGGAACAAGAAAGGTGCATCGATTTTGTGCGTTCAGCCGTTAATTTGCACCAATGGGATTTCGATTACTGTGCTTTAGTGTTGTCGATGAGGATATTTTTGGGGAAGGGCAAGATTCTCAGAGGAATGGGGTAAAACGACATTCTTGATGTTTTTACGGTGATAGGGCGAAGAATCAACGCAATCTTTTAGGGAGGCCAGTATTCTACTGGATGGGATTTGCCGTATCTCGTATATATTAATGTTAACTATTTGAGCAGTTCAGCCATGGCGATAACGTTTTTCGCCATTTCCCCGATGGCAATATTGCGATCCATGGCCAGTTTTCTCAAGGTGTGATAAGCGTCATCTTCGGAAAAGTCACGGGTTTTAATTAAGATACCTTTTGCTCTGTCTATCAATTTTCGTTCTTCAAGTTTGGATTTTGTTTTTTCCAGTTCAGATTTAAGTCGTTGCTGCTCCTTAAATCTTGCCATGGCGATATTGATAATGCTGGTTATGCGATTGGGTTCCAGGCCGTTAACCACATAAGCGCCGACTCCGGCCTTAACGATTTGATCAATGATGTCGGGTGTATCGTCAGCTGCAAAAATAATAATAGGCCATGCTTGATTATGGATAAGCTGGAAATATTTTTTGGGGCTGTCAATATTAAAAATAACAAGGTCAGTTTTGTTATTCGTCATTAAGGATTGAATATCTGCTTCAGATGTTACGGTTCGCTTGACTGAGTAGCCTTTGGTAATCAGTATTTTCTCCAATAACTGATCTGCCGTTTCATCTTCAATGAGTAATATATTTAAGGTGTTCATTCCTAAATAATTAGCACAAATTACGCCAGTTATCGGTGTTAATTGGATTAACCTTTTAACAAATGTAGTCGTCCATTAGTGCCGGATGATGCGGGTGTCTATCGGTACGCCGGTACGATGTCGAACTTACTCGCGGCGAAGAAAACATGCCCAGTATTGCACGGATAACAAGCATTAATTGTTTGTATGCACCATTTTGGTACATCGGGATGCCTGATTTGAGGCTTAATGATTTAATAAGTCCTTAAAATCATTGATTTGCTTATTATGGCACGGGCGTTGCTGTATGTCCTCAAACATAACAGCGTTATCGGGGATTGTAAATGAGTACAAAACAAACAGTAGTTGTCATTGGTAATGGCATGGTCGGGCAGCATTTTTTGGCAAGTCTGGCTGCAAGTCCTATTAAAGAACAGTATGACATTATTACTTTTTGCGAGGAACCCAGAGTGGCCTATGATCGGGTGCACTTATCGGCGTTCTTTACCGGCACAACGGCACAGGAGTTGTCTTTAGTTGAAGATGGCTTTTTTGAGCAGCATGGCATCACGATTCATCTGGGCGATAAAGCCGTTAGTATCGATAGAGCCGCTAAAACCGTAACCTCGGCAAAAGGCT
>JADHTX010000167.1 GCA_016784875.1 Methylobacter sp. | reverse complement strand
AGCAAAAGACCTCTGTTGAAATATCCCCGGAACGGTTCTTTCATTTCACAAAGTCCCTGAGTACGCTTGTAACGGCAGACGGCCTGATTTTTTTTGGTGCCTGTAATCCAGGCAGTCCGGCTCCGGAAAAAACAGTAGAGCCGGATGAAACTGAGTTGTTGATTAACTCCTCCCTTGCCGACGGTCCTCACCTGAGCTACGTACATTTGGTTAGTGCGGCAACCGGTCGGGTTACCGCCGGGCCGATAGGAAAAAGCAGCGCTGACGACATTGTCAATCGAATTATCATGTTTGAGACCAGTCGTCCGCAAAACAATTTATGTGTCGTTGCGCCTGTGTCGAAGCGATAGGCATATACTTCGTCCGAAAGTGTTTAAAATTGTTTACATACCTCCCGATGCTCCAACACAGGTAATTAAACGGTGTAGATATTGCCTTGCCCTCGTGGGCGTAGTGATTATATGTGCGATAACGTACAGACTAGGCCAGCTGTTGCGATTAATATTTAATTTAATCGACGAGCGGGGATTTGTCGAAACACGTTTTTTATTGGAGATGTCATCGGCAAAATTGCCGATCTTGAAAATAGTAGTCTGAATAATATCTACGTGAAATGAACGATAGTCAATATTGAAAAGGAAGCATATGAAAACTAAAGACGAATACATAGAAGATCTGGCAGCAGAATTAAAAGAGTGGAGCGCTCAGATCGATCTCTTGGCTGTCAAGGCGGAGCGGGCATCGGCAGATGTGAAATTAAAGTACGTCACAGAACTTGATGAGTTACGCGCCAAACAGCATGCAGCGGCTGAAAAAATTAAAGAGTTGGAAGGTGCTAGCGGCGAGGCATGGGGGACGGTTAAAAAGACTGCGGATAAGGTTTGCGATGATCTGAGGGTCGGTCTTGCCAGTGCCGTTTCCAAATTCAAGTAAGCCTGAAGATTCCAAGTATCGGCGGCAGCGGGATGATGTTTGATAACGAATAGACTCTGTTTAAGCTCGCTGAAAAACTTTAATTTTACTTTTTAAAGGATAACTCTCATGAATGTTGCAATAGAACCCTTACTGGCACTTGTGATAGGTATATTAATTTTACTGATACCGAGGTTTTTAAATTATTTCGTAGCCGTGTATTTAATTGTTGTGGGTATTTTGGGGTTAACTCACCATACTTTTACATAAGTAGTGATTTTACGGACTAAGGAAGAGCCGTTTAAGAACGGCTTTCAAGTAACGTTTTACTTAGAGGAATACTATCATGTCAATTGGCACAATCTTACTTATCATTCTTATTCTGATGCTTCTTGGAGTCATTCCGACTTGGCCGCATAGCCGGAGTTGGGGTTATGGTCCCAGCGGAGGGATAGGTCTTTTGGTAATCATTCTATTGGTCCTGGTGTTATTGGGCAGAATTTAGCTGTAAAGTAATTCCGTTATGATTGCATCTTTAGATTCATAGCCGATTCGAGCTGTCTCATTCTGAGTGAGGGAGATAATACTTAAGACCAACTCGTATCGGCACTTGCAAAATCGCTCTATTATTCTTTATATCATTGATTTTTAATAAAATATTAGGCTGATGCCTTGCGTTTTACATGCCTGAAAAACTAAATGCAGTTTGTAAGGCCCCCCCTATTGTTCCCATATCAAATGTTAGACTGCCTCATTATACTTGTCTGCTTACTTTTTTCGCTTGATAATAAATACCATTTTGCTTAGATTTAAGCATAGTGCTTAAATTGATTATTATTTTGGATTATCATAGAGATATGCAATGCGATCGACGCCAAAATAGAGTCTGGCTAAACGCCAAAAAGTAACCTTCTTTAACATGGTCATCAAAATAAAGATTAAACAAGGATATATAAAATGATAATGCGAATTATAGGTTATGGAGCTGCCGCTGTTATTGTTCTGCTTTTATTAAAAATGATTAGTAGTTTTGGAATAGCGCAACACATGGTGGAATGTTTCGATAAACTGGCTAACACGTCTAATAGCAATGACAAAACGGAGTATTCCCCACTTAAAGAAGCCCAGAACATGGATGCGTGTTTACAACAAAAGAGTAATTTCATCGAAAAATTGACACTACGTTCCTACCATAAAATCGTGCAAGCCTTATCTCCAAATGCGCCTTGTCAATATGTAGGCATATGGAGCGCTTCTCAGGCTAATTGTATTTATGAGCATTCGTTATATGCAGAAGGCAGATTTATTTCACGGCCAATCAGTTGTAGTGTTAGTTCCGATGAGTTTTTCGGGGAATGGAGTATTCAGCAAAATAAAATGGTTTGGTTTCCAGCTGAGGGAGTTGTGTGGCCGCCTGACATCAATTCGATGGAATCCGTAACGCCTACTTCTTTTGTTTTAGTCGAACGAAATGGCTCAAGCACTCAATTCACTAAAGTATCGGATTTGCAGTCCGATCTTTGTCCATAAGAAATAGCAGGAGTAATTAACCTTATATCGAAGTTATATTTGAAGCAGTATAGATTTTCTGTTGTTATGATAGAAAATCAACTGACAGGTAGGGTATGGACGAAAGTATGACTAATCAAACTGAAACCGAAAAATTGCAATCTTTAACAAGACTGACGCGGATCGTCTATTTGTGTCATGTGCTGTCCTTTATATTTGCCGGATTGCCATTATTAATAGCGGTAGCGATTAACTTTATGCGGCTGGATGACGTGCAGGGAACTTGGCTGCAATCGCATTTCGATTGGCAGGTTAGAACCGTATGGATGGCGTTAGCCGGTTTTGCCTTGTCAGGCTTAACCTTTCACACTGGCGGCGGAATTTTTATCCTGTTCATAACCGTTGGGTTGATGATTTATAGAATCGCACTCGGTTGGAATGCGCTAAAAGCCGGTCAGCCGATTAGGGAATAATTGCCTTCGATAAACACCAGTGACTTATTTGTAAATCAATAAGTTAATGTTGTATTGTCGTTGGCTACATAGGGGCATACACAGAGTTGCCAAATGTAATGACTGACCCTGCGGTTGTAAAATGGATTGCGCTGATATTTCCGGCAACAATCCCAATAAAAGCGCAGCCATTTTTCCATGCCTAGATTTTCAATGGCAATTGCTTTCAGGCATCCCTTGGCCAATTCGGAATTTCATTATGGGGCTATTGGTTGCTATAGGGTTCAGCATCAACCTGTCACTATGCGTTGCGGTTGTTTGGTCTATTGGGCTAAAACGCATAACCTGTCACTCAAAGAACAAAATAAGGGGTCAAGTCTTGCCCCCTTTGTCTGATAGAGATGCATCAGGCGAACCCGATTTTTTATTTTGTGTGCTTAAATCAATACAAATGATATTGAAGTACGGCAAAGAAAATAACATGCTTATTATGTTTAATAATTTAATGGAATGTTAAAGGGTACAAGGGGGCCTTTCCCATAACCTGGCGCTCAAGGTGACGTTCTATTTTGCCGTGCGTGGCCTGGTTTTTTACTGTGAATATTGCCAAGCGGCAAAATAATCGGTTTTTGGTTGAAAACATAAACGTACTGCGGACGGCCTTTTATGCTGTTAAAAAGAAACACCCTTTTAGCATTGAAGCGGCGGTAATTTTGCCCGACCATCTTCATTGTCTCTAGACTTTACCGTCGGGCGATGCGAATTATTTAATGCATTGGGGACAAATCAAAGGGTGCTTTTCTAGCCATAATGATACCGATGAAAGCATTTCTAAAAGCCGGATAAAACGACGCGAGCGCGGGCTCTGGCAACGTCGTTTTTGGCATCATTGGAATCCGGTCAAGCACGGTAGGGTTCGCTACGTTGTAGATTGGCCGCATTCGAGTTTTTTCAAGTTTGTAAGGTTGGGTATTTATCCCATTATTTGGGGACATTCGGGGAAATTGAATTTTGATGTGGGAGAGTAACTCGAATGATGCGCCTCCAAGCGTCGGCACATCCTATAGGTCTGAAAAAAACAAAAAATCAGAGGAAAATGTAATGGCAAATAATGTGACTATTAAATGTATGGTTATCGGACAGGCTCCTGTGGGAGCGGGGCTAAAACCGGTGTATCTGGAACTGGAGACTGAGTGCATTACCGTGCGTGATCTGATTGCACGTGCAGTAACGGAGCAAATCCAGGAATTGCTGGAGCAGCATCGTATCGAGGCGGGATTGGTGCATTTGGCATTGGCCCGACAATATCTTAGTTTAAAGGACATTCAAAAACAGGCTGAAATGGGTCGTATTAGTTTGCCTGTCGAACGTAAAGACCCATCTGCGGCCATCATAGATACAGACAAGGAAATTAAAAAAGCCCATTCAGGTTTTGAAGCACAAGCGTTTCAAGTACTGCTGGACGGTGTGCCGCTGGAATCTTTGGATGAAAATATCGTACTGAAACGCGAGACTAAAATTGTTTTTTTACGCTTAACACCGTTGGTTGGAGGTTGATATGTGGCAGGCAGATCCAGCGCAACGCGCAAGAATTGAAACACTGGCTCAGGCTTTTATCAAGGAACTCCCATCGTTCTGGATTGAACAGTCTGGCTATAAGGAGTGGAAATTCCTTTATGATGATGCCCGTTTAAAACTCATCGATCAACTGACAGCCCGGTTTGGCGGTGAGTTTCTGGGACAGGCAATGCCTGATTTTCTGATGTTTCCTGACGGACACGAATTACCCAAGTATTATTGTGAAGAAAACGAAAAGCTAAATAGCATCGCCCGACTCGCTTTTGATACCGCAACAAAATGGCTGGCTGAACATGGCGATGGCTATGCCATCAAGCTGATCAGCGATCGTTTGCAATATTTATTGCTACATCTGGAGCAAGACCCCTTTGTTTGTCAGCCTGCATTACGTAAAATCTATGGGAGTGGGAATTATATGCATTCGCCCCACATCCAGGACTGTGTCAAACTGCTGGTATGCCTGCGTCATCACCCCGAAGCTCTGGAGCCGTTGGAACATCTCGTGCTGGGTCACTGGAATAGCACCGTGACACTGCCCGCAGAGTCAGGGGTTTCGCCCTTAACAACCACCCGCTATAACATTCCCAATTTTGAAGTCTCAAAGTCTCTTGAAAAATATCGTAGTAGTGAGTTGAATAAATCGATAGCGGGCGTGCTGGAGTCATTGTATGCCGCAGGACGACTTGATTATGAACGACTTTTACTCGTCTATCAAAATCTACCCACGTTGATTCCTTTCGACCTTTTGTTCTGGTGTTCCAAAGAGCAGTTGGCAACGCTTTCCGTATCCCAGCGGGCTTTGTATGAGGATATACAAAAACTGGGCTGGAGCTTTATTCAGGAATGGGACAAGAAAAAGTTAGGTCGGCTGGACTCTTATATTCTTAGATATAATGATGGTAAATGCTATGGTAGCCGCTACTTGCTTGCCGCTTTAGACCGTGTACAAAAACTCGGCGTGTCTGCGATTAATGCGCACAAAAACACTGCGCCGTGGAATATTCTCAGGAAACTGGCGGGGGCTGAAATTCTGGGGAATGAAGACACTGAACAGATACTTGCCAAGCTGCAAGGTTTCAGCAAACAGTCCTTGCTGGCTTTACTTCCTTTTAATCATAGCTCCGGGCGGACACTGATGATGCAGGCACTGGGCTGGCAAAGCCTGGAGCCGTTGATAAACTGGATAATCAGTCTCTCGGAACGCCGAACATCGATGGTTGATCCCGAAAGCTACAATATTATAAATCGTCTGCCCGAATTCGAAGCCAAATTGGTGGGGCTGGATATGACCAGCGTAAAAGAGTTACTGGAGGTCTACAGAAACGCCTCACAACTCACCAACACATTGACTCTGTTCGAAGCCAAACTTGGATTCAACACTGAACAATTGCAAGCCTCGATAGCCAAACATATACAATTTCCCATTAGCGTCTATGGTTTAGTTCCGCTGGAACGTGGTGAAGAAGAGACCCTGGAACGCTATCTGTTGTTCAAAAAAACGGCCAAAGAATCCACCAAGTATGGGGCTGAACGGCAGGGTAATATCCGTGCCGCCGTGCAGGAGGGACTTATTCACCTTGCCAAAACCGCCGGCTACCCTGATTTGGCGAGACTGGAATGGGCTATGGAATCCAGGCTCAGCGATAAAGGTCCAGTCTTGGGTAGTCGTACGCCCATTGGCGACTGGGAAGTCGAGCTTAACTTAAATGGACTTGAAGCGGAGCTTTCGATATTCAAGCAGGATAAACCGCTCAAATCCGTACCAGTGGGTATTCGTAAATTGGAAGGTTTTCTGGCTTTCAAGGATGCACAAGCGCAAATCAAGGCGCAGGTCTCACGGTTTCGTGCGGCACTGGAAAATATGATGGTTGATGGTGAAACACTCAATACCGATGATTTAAGTAATTTGCGGCAACTGCCGGTAGTCAGTCGGTTATTACAAAGACTGATTCTGCGTGCTGAGGATGGACATTATGGGTTTCTGGATATTAAAGAACCTTGTCTTCTGGGTGTTGATGGTAAAAAAACATTGATTTCGGGTGCTGTGCTTATCGCTCATCCCTATCATTTCTTTCAGGATGGCGTGTTATCCGACTGGCAACGCGAAGTCGTGCAAAAACGTATTGTGCAGCCTTTTAAGCAAGCTTTCCGCGAGTTGTATGTGCTGACACCGGCAGAAGAACAGACCTCCGAGTTCTCTAACCGCTTTGCAGATCATGCACTTAAACCCACTATCGCTTGCAGCTTACTCCAGACGCGGAACTGGAAATTCAGCGGTAGCGATTATACAGAAGCCAAAAAAGTTTTCCGTAAAGCCGACCTGACAGCCGAGTTTATTTTTCCGGATGCTGACGATGATTATTTGGCAAGGATGGAATTAGTGACCAGCGACCAATTACGTTTTAAGGTCAAAGATCAATCGGTTAATCTCAAGGAAGTGCCGCCTTTAATTTTTTCGGAAGTCATGCGCGATGCGGATTTAGTCGTATCGGTAGCACAACTTGATGAACAGGATAGTCACTGGTCTACTGAATCTTATCAACGTCGAGCCGAACTCGTAACCGCGCTACTCAATGATATGGGCTTAAGCACAGTGCGTTGCGAAGGGCATTTTGCTTATGTCACCGGTTCACTGGCTAACTATAGAGTGCATCTGGGCAGTGCCGCTATCCATATCGAGCCCGGCAATTATCTGTGCATAGTCCCGGAAAAAACGGATAACAAACGTGACAAAATCTTCCTGCCTTTTGCTGATGCCGATAGCAAAACCAGCGAAATTATCAGCAAAATTTTGATGTTGGCAAACGATAAGCGGATCAAGGATAACAGTATTTTGAGTCAGATCAGGAAGGCAAAGCCGCAGTAAGTGAGTATTCAGGTCGTGAGCCACATGTCCGGGAGAAGACAATTATCCTACTGCCCTTTTGGATGGAATATCCCCCTCGTACTTTTTTTAATCTTACTACAACGCATTAATCGATAAGCTGCCGGTATGACCAACATTGACAGCAGCGGTGCGGTGATCATGCCGCCTAGCATCGGCGCCGCTATCCGGCTCATTACTTCGCTGCCGGTGCCGCTTCCCCATATAATCGGCGATAATCACGGCGACGGTCATCGCTTTGGGACGCACTCGCAGCACTGCGCCTTCTCGGATAGCGGCCAGCAAGTCGGCTTCGCTGTGCTGACCGTTGTCTATGCGTTCGCCCCAAGCCTGTTTTAAATACATCAG
>JADHTX010000166.1 GCA_016784875.1 Methylobacter sp. | reverse complement strand
GCCCGAAAATACACGCGTCGCATTATAAATTCACTCGGCAAAAATGCCGAAGATTTTTTAATTGACGATAGGATTTTCCAGGCCGCAGAAATCGGTAGGATTCATTCAAAAGCAGCGTGATTTTTGGCGAAGGTATTGACTGAAATATGGGACTGATTTTTCTGCGCACACTGAGCGGCTGTTGCTTGGCTTCATCAAATACCGGGCGCATAACGATTATCAAGGCTTCGATGCATTCAAAAACAAGGAATGGCTCCCTGTTTATAACCGAGACAAGCGTGCCTATGACGACATTCTTGAAAAGAATCGAGGCTATTTGGTTGATAACGATTTAACGTGGTTGTTTGCTGATTTTTCCGAACTACCGTCATCCGCTGCTGCGCTATGGACTGACCTTAAGTTGGGCGACAAGAGTATACGTCGCGCACAGCAAGCCAAGTTAAAAAAGCATATTAGTCGGCAGCAGGAGCTGTTTAACAAACGCGGCTTGAAGGTGAGGCGTCGCCATTTTTTCTGAACGTCTATTTTTACTACCCACTTTAAACCGCCTCAAGCGCGCCCATTTCCAAAGGATGACGCTTTTGATGATACAAAATAAACTGCTTAATCACGGCGACATAAGTTTTTTCAGTGCCCAGGCTGTAGTGTTTAAAACGAATCTTGTCACGGACTTGATCGAGTAATTTTTTGGGTTGCGTCGATGTCGCATTTACTTGCATGAAATGTCGCCTTACCTTACAATCTAACCATTGAAAACAATAAGATAACTTTAATCTAAAATGATTATACGACAATACGATTTTTTTATACGACAAATGATGTCGTATATATTACGTTAGACCTTTCACCCACAACCAAGGAGCTATTACTATGAAACAATACAGAGACACAGGCGGTGATTCAGGCGTTTCGTCTTACGATTACGGCGACGACTGGATTAGCGTTCAGTTTAAGCATGGCGGCATTTATACATACCGCTCGTCCCGCATCGGATCATCGCACATTGCAACCATGAAGAGGCTGGCGGATGCTGGCGACGGATTGAACGCATACATAAATACGCACCCCGACGTGAAGAAGGGCTACGACCCACGCTGAGTCCTTTGTACAGTGGTTATTCCCTCAAGCAGTTCCATGTTCTCGCTATCAACGATAGCCACTACATGGGGGTGGCAGTTCTTGTTCATCCACTCTTGCAGTGGTTTCACAAACGATTCGAGCTCTTGTTGCTGTTCTTTTGTTACGTTCATCTAATTCATCCTTTCAGAAGCAGGTCTAACCTAACGCTCAAGCGGACAAGCCGCCCGCTAAGCGTTTCGGTTGGTTAAAGTTCATCGCTAAGCGGCTTGCCGCTTAGCTTTACGTTGGGCACCGCATTAGGACGGGCAAAGGAGATTTTATGCATTATGTTGGTCAGCATTGTGAAACAACTGCTACGGGCACCCTATTAAAGCAACTCGACATTGAACTATCGGAACCAATGCTTTTTGGTTTGGGTGAAGGCCTTGGGTTCATCTTTTGGAATATGAAAACCATGAGCTTTCCTTTCATCGGCGGGAGAATAAAACCAGATGCATTAACAGAAAACATCGCAAGAAACTTATCCCTTGAATTAACAGTTAAAGAAACCTCATCCCAACAAAAGGCTTGGGACAACGTTAAAGAACTTGTAGACAATGGACAAATAGTTGGATTGAAACTTGACTGCTTTTATCTTGAGTATTTTTCAGTTCCGTTTCATTTTGCCGGTCACTATGTAGCACTGTTGGGTTACGACAGCAGCTTTGCCTATTTGGTGGACACAAAACAACAAGGTGGGGAAGTAAAAACTTCGTTGAAAAGCTTGGCGTTGGCTAGAGCTGAAAAGGGGCCGATGGCATCAAAAAACTTGTATTACACGCTTCGTAAAACAGGGCAAGAATTTGATTTAAAAAACGCGATCATTACAGCAATTAGAAACAACGCAAACGATTATTTAAATCCGCCAATTACAAATATAGGATACAAAGGAATATTAAAAACAAGCTCTGAAATAATTAAATGGTACAAGCAAAGCAAAGACATTGAAAACGAGTTCAAGACCACAGCAATGCTTATGGAAAAGGCCGGGACTGGTGGCGCGTTATTCAGAAATTTATACCGTGACTTTTTAAAAGAAAGTTACGACTTGCTTAAACTCGACAAATTAAAATTGGGGCATGTAGCATTTATAGAAATTGCAAATCTATGGACTTCAGTTTCAGAATTATTTGAAAAGGTAAGTCGAACCGGAGACTTTAAGTATATTCAACAAGCATCAGACATTTTAAAAACAATATCTGCGAAAGAAAAAAGTGCGATGGAAATATTGGCGACAATATAACCAATTGGGAAATTGAAATGACCGATGAAGCCTTGCAGTCATACACCAAGCCCAACCCGGCGTTCGAGCGGGACGCCGCAAAAGCGCGGCGCCCCTCAACTCTACGTTAGGGGTTCCAACAGTATGCTCGACTGGCTTAAACACGCTCTTGAATGGCTGAAAACACCGGGCTATTATTTCCTGCCACTTTTGGCGGTGTCGGCCTTTGGCTTGTTTGCGCCGCCTGACATCCTCGACCAACTCGGAATAACTCAATGGCGCACAGATGGTAAGTTTTATCTCGGCAGCGTATTTGTCATTTCCTTTGCCATTGTCGCCGTCCACTACGGTTCCCAGGTAATTCAATGGCTCTCTGGTAAGTATCGAGTGTTTCTCTCTCATCGGGCCGCACATGCCCGCTTGAAATCTCTCACCGCTGAGGAAAAGGAATTTCTCTCTGGGTATCTCAAAGAAGAAACACGTATTCAACGGCACTTCGTTCATAGCGCTGTTGCAGCAGTACTTATGCGGGATAACATAATCTATGCCGCAGTTGATGAGGGATTGTTTGATAATTTCCCATTCACTATAACTTCGTGGGCTTGGGAATATCTCCATAAAAATCCCCACCTTGTTGGTATTAAAGCAGTCACTCATGTCAATAACCCCTAACATTGCGCTCAACCGGAGCGCGGCCTTAATCTTCGTGTACATAATCATTCCTTCGGGCTGCGCCCGGTTAGCTTTACGTTATGCGTCAAGTCGTCATGGATAGCACAGTATGCTAAAATTTGTTTCCTTGAGATAAGAAATATCCCCCCCAATGAAACAACAAGCATTTGATCGAAATGAACATGTATACAGAAATGACGCATTTGCCGAGCTGGTCAAAGATGCAATTAGGTTTTTCAATGGCACACCTGTTCACACACTCCCTCCGCCAAAATCTTTCTTAGGAACAGGCGTGTATGCTCTGTATTACACAGGGCAAAATCCTCTGTATAAACGATATGCAGAGTTAAACCGCCTTTCCTATGATTACCCTATCTATATTGGAAAAGCTGTGCCCAGAGGATGGCGACAAGCTCGTGCATCTGACAACCCCCTAAATCAGTCCCGCGAACTTATTGGACGCCTTCGGGAACACAGTAGAAGTATTATCCTAGGTGCTGAGCTTTCGCTTGAGGATTTCATGTGCCGCTTCGTTATTTTCGAAGAAGAAGGCTCGGACATGATCAGCACAATCGAAGCGGCTCTAATCAAACTGAATAGACCACTTTGGAATACGGCTGTTGATGGATTTGGCAACCATGACCCAGGAAGTGGTCGATATGAACAAGCAAAATCAGATTGGGATGTTATCCATGAAGGAAGAGCTTGGGCAAATAAATGCAACGGAGTGCATGCAGAAAAAAGTGTAATCATTTCAAAAACCCTACTTCATTTGAAGAGCCTAGGGCAATCCATATGAAAACTCTTGAAATTTTTTCAGGTGCTGGTGGATTAGCAAAAGGATTGGAGTTATCTGGATTCGAGCATGCTGCGTTTGTTGAATTTAACAAACATGCCTGCGATTCTCTTGCTGAAAATTTTGATCCAGAACGAGTTTTTTTTGGTGATATTAAAGATTTTGATTTAGACAGCCTTGAACAAATTGACGTAGTCGCGGGAGGTCCACCTTGCCAACCCTTTTCACTAGGCGGTAAGCATAAAGCCAATCAAGATAGTCGGGACATGTTTCCATATGCTATTCGCGCTATTGAAAAACTCGCCCCCAAGGCATTTGTATTTGAAAATGTAAAAGGGCTGCTTCGCCAAACTTTTTCAGATTACTTTGAATATATTATTCTTAGATTGAGTTATCCAGACTTTACATCCAAAAAAGACTCCTACTGGGAACATCATCTTGACGAACTGCGTAATATTAGTAAATTCGGCTATACAGGGAAAAAATACGATGTTAAGTACAAACTAATAAACGCCGCTGATTATGGCGTACCGCAAACTCGGGAACGAGTTGTTATTGTAGGTATACGGTCTGATCTTTCATTGCCTTGGTCGTTTCCTCCAGAAACACACTCAGAAGATAGGCTTCTTTGGGATATGTATGTAACTTGGGAATACTGGGATCGCCACAAGATTCCTAAATCATTGCGGCCTGTCTTAATTGGCTCTCTTAGAGAAAAAATAGTTCGACTATACAATAAATATGGGATGTTTGAGCCTGAGTCACTGCCATGGAAAACAATCCGAGACACCTTATTTGATACTCCAGATCCAAAATTAAACCACGGAATAATCGATCATATATTCCGTGATGGTGCGCGCACCTATCCAGGACATACAGGAAGCGATTTTGATTGGCCGTCAAAAACAATCAAGGCTGGGGGCCATGGGGTTCCTGGCGGGGAGAATATGATCCGTTTCAGTGACGGGAGTGTTCGATACCTCACCACATTTGAAGCGAAGCGAATACAAACTTTCCCCGACGACTTTGTTATCAAAGGAGCGTGGGGGGAGGCTATGCGTCAAATAGGTAATGCCGTTCCCGTGTTACTTGCAGAAAAAATAGGTTGTGAGTTAGCAAAGGAAATAAAAAGCATAACATTACGCTCAAGCGGAGCTACGCAAAAAGCCGCACAGCCCGCTTAGCTCAACGTTAGCCACTAGGAGATTTGTGTGCCAATTTCGATCAGTCAATTAGAAGCAGCAGCACGCAGGAGTTCAAGCTATACCCTTTTGGATTCAGTTAATGAAGCATTAGCTGCCAATAAGCAAACAGCATTTCTCTGCCACAGCCACAAAGACGAAAAACTTGCTGAAGGCTTGCAAGTGTTACTTGCCGAAAACGGTTGGTCTTTGTATATTGATTGGCAAGATCACGAGATGCCGCCACAACCAAATAAGATAACGGCATTCAAAATTAAGAATAAAATTGAACAGTTAGATTGGTTTTTATTTTTGGCTACGCCAAATTCATCTGCCTCACGCTGGTGTCCATGGGAGATTGGCATTGCTGACACAAAGAAATCGCATGAAAGGATTGTCATCATTCCAACAACTGACAATTCTGGAAATTGGTACGGCAACGAATATTTGCAGCTATACAATCAAATTGATTTCGCTCAAGCCGGGAAATTAGCAAAGTTCCCGGCAGGTCAAACTACCGGTGGAACTTTTGTCCAAAACTTACGATAGGGGTTTCTGATGGAAAGTAAGCTCAAACATTTAGAACTAATTCAATCTGTCATTAATAGGATGGCGGGAAACTCTTTTTTGCTTAAAGGGTGGAGTGTTACTTTGGTTTCAGCCTTATTTGCCCTTGCTGCCAAAGATAGCAACTCGCTTTTTTTATTTGTCGCGTATTTCCCTTGTATCTGTTTTTGGGTACTTGATGCGTATTTTCTTAGACAAGAACGACTATACAGGAAGCTCTACTCTAACGTTTGTGACAAAGATGAAAACGAAATTGACTTTTCAATGGATGCTTCCGTATTTTCGACATCGGTGCAATCCTGGGGCGGAACAGCTTTTTCAAATACATTAAGCCTTTTCTATGGCACAGTTTTTTTTACAGTCCTCGTTGTTACGATTATCGCGATTATAGGAAGCTAAAGCTATCTGCAATCAATAGATTGTTTGGCATTAGCATCTTTTGGGGCTAACAGGTCGGTCAAAGGGACGCGCCGCACGTTGGCGGTTTTGAAGTTTCGTTTTTTATCAAGGTTCGGTGGCTTCGTTTAAGCTCAGTGAGCGGCGCGTCCCTTACCGTAACGTTATAGCACTCCAGCATCGGGAGTATGAGGAATATGAATATTTCAACGAGCGACAAAGTAAACGACTTCCTTTCTGATATACAGTCTATATCCTCTGAGCAGTTTGATATGGTGATTGCAATAAGGGATATCTTCTTAAAGGCTAATGAAGAATTAGTTGAAGGTATTAAATATGGTGGTTTGGTCTTTAACGTGTCAAATGTATTGGTTGGTGGCATTTATACATACAAAGAACATATTTCAATCGAATTCAGTAATGGGGCTAACTTTATAGATACTGACTCTGTTTTGGAAGGTAGTGGTAAAAAGAGGCGCCACCTAAAGATATACGAAAGTGACGATATTTCTCAAAAAAATATCGCGTACTTTGTAAATCAAGCAGTGAATAACTAAAGGAAAATATCGAATGGTAAAATTCGGATACACAATCAATTATGTACGTGATGTCGATATGGCTTTGACATTCTTTGAAAAAGCATTTGAAATGAAACGACGCTTTATCACTGACGAAAATGACTATGGGGAATTGGATACTGGTGAAACAACTCTAGCCTTCGCATCTCATGAGTTAGGGCTATCAAATTTTTCTGGCGGGTATATAAGTTCTACGGAATCTGATAAACCATTAGGCATAGAAATAGCGCTCGTAACCGCTGATGTTAGTGGCCTCCATCAGCGTGCAATACAATATGGTGCTGTTGAGTTAAAGTCGCCTGAAACAAAACCTTGGGGGCAGATTGTTTCCTACATTCGTTGTCCGTCTGGCATCTTAATCGAATTATGTACCCCGATTCAAAACTAAGCTATAACAAGGCATTGCAGCGGATAAACCGCTGAATGCGGCGTTAGGGAGTCTTAATGGCCCAAAACCCCCCCGAACTTCAGAATATCTTCAGCCTTGACAAAGGACAGACGACGGGGCATTTACCACGTGGTGCGAGTCACGCTTGGCAGGTTCGCGAAGCATAGCGAAGCATAGGGTCAAAGCATAGGGTCAGGTCAAAGCATAGGGTCAGGTCTTGCAATCAAGCATGATGGCTAACATGGTGCTCAACCGGTGCGCAGTCATAATGCGGTTTTGTTTTTTTCAGCTTTCCGGACCGTGCCCGGTTAGCTTTATATATGGACTCCTCTTTTTTGCAAGCATTTTTTATGTTCACTGCCGCACAGGCAGCTTAGAAATAATTGTTTTGAGATCCAGTTAATATTCTCGCGTTCACTGCCGCACAGGCAGCTTAGAAAATAAGTGCCGCCCGCATATTTGTAAATATTGTGTTCACTGCCGCACAGGCAGCTTAGAAATCACTGGAAATACATTCATAATGATACAGTGGGTTCACTGCCGCACAGGCAGCTTAGAAAGAGAGTGTAAAAACTGCGCGGTTTTTGTATTCGTTCCCTGTTAAATCGAATTACTTATCCTACGGACTACCATTTCGCTCTCTGTTGATAGGTTGCCCTTGGGTACACGAATGCTGGTGTCACCAACTCTGACAAGCAAGGATTGCGCTTCCGGCATTCGCTATTTTAGGCATTAATTGGTTTTAAAAACGTTTCTTATATCGGTATAGAGACCAATG
>JADHTX010000165.1 GCA_016784875.1 Methylobacter sp. | reverse complement strand
TCCTAGCGGCTGATTTTATGCCGATAGCCGCGTTGCTGAAACAGTTTCATAGCTTGCTATGCGCCTGTTTCAGCGCCTTGCTATCGACAAAAATCAACTCGCTATCATTTCCTCAACCGTAACCGTGCGAAGTATACCTGAGCAGCAGGCAAAAAAAATGCGGCTGATTAGGCCGCATTAGAGAAGGATATAAAACTCTGAATTCCGAGGAGGAAAATTGCATCTCAAGAGTTGTATATATATTAGTAAATATACGTAGACAATGGAATGTGGCATATTGTCGCAGTGTTTTGCTGGGTTATTGCTTTCCGCCCTGTTGCGTGTAAATCACATGGGCTTTTATGATATAAAAGCCGTTATATTCCCAGCTCCTGAATTTTTCGGGTTAAGGTATTCCTGCCGTAACCTAATAAAATAGCCGCTTCGTGGCGTTTTCCGTGGGTAAAGTTTAACGCCGCTTCAATTAAAATCGTTTCAACAGCAGGGATAACATGCTTGGCTATTTCCGCCTCCTCTCCGCGCAATAGCTGTTGATCTATCCAGTTTCGCAGTACGCTTTCCCAGCCGTTTTCGGCGGTATTTTTTTCAGATGGACTACCTAGCAATTCGGGCGGCAAATCGTGCAGATGAATTTCCCGTCCCGAAGCCATTACGGTCAGCCAGCGGCAGCTGTTTTCCAGTTGCCTGACATTGCCCGGCCAGTCCAGCGTGCTTAAAAAAGCCTCCGCTTCGGGCTTTAATACTTTAATTTCGGTATTCAGTTCAGCTGCCGCCTGAGTTAAAAAGTGGCGCAGCAGCAAGGGAACGTCTTGTTTG
Organism: Methylobacter sp.; assembly: GCA_016784875.1. GTDB lineage: Bacteria > Pseudomonadota > Gammaproteobacteria > Methylococcales > Methylomonadaceae > Methylobacter_A. The sequence continues at coordinate 6,905 of JADHTX010000165.1, read as the reverse complement.
CGCTCACGCAACGGCGGAATATGGATACGTATCACGTTTAAGCGGTGGAATAAGTCCTCCCGAAACCGACCTTGCTCTACCAGTGTTTCAAGGTTTTGGTGGGTGGCGGCAATAATGCGCACGTCGACTTTAACGGATGCGTACGAGCCGACCGGGTAGAACTCGCCGTCGGCCAGCACCCGTAATAAACGGGTTTGCAGTTCGGCGGGCATGTCGCCGATTTCATCGAGAAACAAAGTGCCGCTATTGGCTTGTTCAAAGCGTCCTGCGCGACGTGACTGTGCGCCGGTAAAAGCCCCTTTTTCATGGCCGAACAGTTCCGATTCCATCAAATCTTTAGGGATGGCGGCCATGTTTAATGCAATGAACGGATTGTTAGCTCTGGGGCTGTGCCGATGCAGCGCTTTAGCGACCAGTTCCTTGCCGGTTCCCGATTCGCCGTTGATTAGTACGGTAATGTGCGACCTGGCCAGTCTGCCGATAGCTCGAAACACCTCTTGCATTGACGGCGCGGCGCCGATAATTTCCGGCGTAGTTTGTTCTGCCGCCGATGAAGTTGTCTCGACCATTTGCTGTTGTCGGCTATGAATACAAGCTCTATGGGCGAGCTCGACAACCTCCTTAATATCGAAGGGTTTGGGCAGGTATTCAAAAGCGCCTCCGTGAAATGCCGAGACCGCGCTTTCCAGATCGGAATGTGCGGTCATAACAATCACCGGCAGATTCGGGTGGCTCAGTTGAATTTTGTCCAGAAGTTTCAGTCCGTCCATACCGGGCATGCGAATATCGGTAATTAAGGCATCGGGTAAGTCGTCTTCAAGGGCGTTCAGTAATTCGACTGCATCGGAAAAACTGCGGGTGACAATGTCCGCTTTTTGTAGGGCTTTTTCCACGACCCAGCGTATCGATTTGTCGTCATCGATGATCCAGACAGTTTGTGACTTAGTCATTGCTCCTCCCCCGGAGTCATAATCGGTAAGAAAATTGAAAATACTGTTTTTCCGGGTTCGCTGTTGCATTCAATCAAGCCGTTATGCTGATTGATTAATGCTTGTGCGATAGATAGACCCAGTCCCGTACCTTTGGCGCGTCCGGTTATCATCGGGTAAAAGATTCGGTTCATCATGTCGGCATCTATGCCCGGTCCGTTATCGATAATGTCGCACTTCGCCGCCAATTTATAGCGTTTGCGACCGATGGTCACTTGCCGGTTAATTCGGGTTTTGATGATGATTTCGCCTTTGCCGTCCAGTGCCTGCACAGCGTTCTTGGCGACATTTAAAATAGCTTGAATGAGTTGATCTTTATCGGCCAGGATGTCGGGAATACTGGGGTCGTAGTCGGATTTAATCGTGAGGCTGCGGCTGCATTCCGCTTGAACCAATTGCCTGACTCGCTCCAGCACTTCGTGGATATTGATGGCCTTTTTATTGGGCAGTTTGTTGGGGCCGAGCATTTTATCCATTAAGCCTTGCAGACGGTCTGATTCGGCGATGATAATTTGAGTGTATTCCTTGAGTTCCGGGTCGTGTAATTCCATGTCCAGCAATTGCGCGGCGCCGCGTAGACCACCCAACGGGTTTTTGATCTCATGCGCCAAGCCTCTAACCAGCAATCTGGCGGTGTTTTGTTGGGATAATAAACGCTCTTCCTTAGATATGCGCAGATGATTATCCACTTGTTGCAACTCGACCAGAATCTCGTTGACCTGTTCATTGTTTAATAACGGCGTTGCACTCAAGTTAATGGTAAGGCTGTGGGCCGTACGATCCAGAATAAGCTCACGGTCCACTAGCGGTTCTGCCATGGTTAGGCATTGCTGCAAGTTCACCAGCAGCGCAGGATCGGAGGACTTGAATAATTCAGAGGCGCTAAGGCCGACCAAGTGACGCGAACTATCGGCAAGCAGAATCTCTCCGGCAGAATTAATGTAAGTGAGCGTTAACTTGCGATCAAATAACAAGATTGCGGAGTTAAGGTGATCAAGTATTCGTTTATACATGGTTTATTTGTGGTTTAAAGTAATAGCGTTATAGCTTGCATAGCAATTTGTAGGCCGACTAATGGGAAAGGCAAAAGGCTAAGGGCTCAAGGCCAAAAGGCTAAGGTTAAAAGCTAAAGCTTAAGGTGAAAGGTTTTCCCTTTTTGTGTTCCGTCTTTCGTCTGCTTTTACAATATTGCCCGATTAAGTACGTAGGAGGTTTATATTTGCACCATTTTAGCGCATTAAAATTTTGTATGTAGCCCAGGATATACGCTTCAAGTCTGTCATGAGTTTTGTCTAAATAATGTCTTGTTGACGTATGTTGTATGAGGGCCGTTCCCAGTGTGTGTCGAGGGTGGGGTGTTGCTGAAATTGTCAGTTCTTGTCGGCGCTCAAATAGGGTTATTCCGGTTAACAGGAATAAAGTCGGCATAGCGTTTGCTTAAGAATTGAAAATAGCCGGATTTTGCGGCATTCACTTAAGGAATATTCGATGAAACAATGCTTAGTCGTTATTGGCAACGGCATGGCTGGTATGCGTACCGTAGAGGAATTGTTAACCGCAACGCCGAATAAATACGATATTACCGTGTTCGGCGCTGAGCCATACGGCAACTACAACCGCATCATGCTGTCCTCGGTGCTGTGCGGAGAGAAAACCATTGAGGATATTGTCATCAATAACCGCCAGTGGTACATCGACAACGGTATAACTCTCTATGCAGGCGAAGATAAAGCCGTGGCGCGGATAGACCGGAAAAACAAGAAAGTCTATGCGCAAGACGGCACGGTGGCCGCTTATGATCGGCTATTAATTGCTACCGGTTCCAAAGCTGTGATACCGGAGATTTCCGGCAATAATTTGGATGGCGTGATTAGCTTTCGGGATATAGTCGATGTTAATAAAATGTTGGCTTATAGCCGTAGCCATAACAAGGCCGTGGTCTTGGGCGGCGGGTTGTTAGGTCTGGAAGCCGCTAACGGTCTGGTTTCAAGAGGCATGGATGTCACCGTGATTCATAACCATGACGTATTGCTGAATCGACAAATGGACAAACCGGCAGCAAAATTGCTGCAAACTGAACTGGAACAACGCGGCCTGAAATTTAAAATGGCCGCCAAACTTAAGCAATTGTCGGGTGATGAACAGGGACATATTACGGCGGTAAGTTTCGAAGACGGCAGCCAACTCGAATGCGATCTGTTTATTATGGCAATCGGTGTTCGTCCTAATATAGCCCTGGCACAGGAAGCGGGAATTTATTGCGAGCGCGGCATTGTCGTCAATGATACCTTGCAAAGTTACGACCCCAGCATTTACGCGGTTGGGGAATGTATCCAGCATCGCGGCGCTACTTTTGGCTTGGTTGCCCCGTTGTTTGAGCAGGCTAAAGTCTGCGCCAATCATCTTAGTGCGCATGGCGCGGCGGAATATATCACCTTGCCGACTGCAACTAAGCTCAAAGTAACGGGTATCAATTTGTTTTCAATCGGTGATTTTCAAGGTGATGTAAATTGTGAAAGCATTCATTTTACCGATCCCGCTTTAGGCATTTATAAAAAACTGGTCATTAAAGCCAACAAGCTGATTGGCGCGGTGCTGTACGGCGATACAGTCGATGGCAGCTGGTATCAGGAATTGCTGGAGAAAGAAGATAATATTTCCGACATAAGGGATGTACTGATTTTCGGTAAAGCTTATGCGGAATATAGCTCGGCGATTCCCTAAAAAGAAAATAAATAGACGGCTTCCCGTTTAAGGCGGGACAATTTAAGGTTAAGCCGTTCGTGGTGACCCTTCGGCTGTGCTCAGGACTAAAGGCCTTGTCGAATCATGATCGGCTTAACCGCTCACCCCATTCGACAAGCTTAGGGCGAACGGTTAAGCCTTTTATGTGTCCCGCCTTAAACGGAAAGCCTAAATAGACCACGAAAGATACGAAAAAATACAGCAGAAAAAACGGTTATGAGACTGTTTTCGTGCCTTTCGTGGGCAAATCCATTTTATGGATCAGCCAAAATTTGTATTTTATTGTTCCAATAATTGATTTCCAATGACTAAAACCATACAAACCACTTGTCCTTATTGTGGCGTAGGCTGCGGCATTAGCGCGAAGGTCGATGACAAACATCATCGACTTAAAATCAGCGGAGACGCTTCACATCCGGCTAATTTCGGGCGACTTTGCTCCAAAGGCTCGGCATTGGGCGAAACCATTGAATTCAAAGGCAGGCTGTTGCAGCCGAAAGTGTACGGGCGCGAAACCAGCTGGACGGAAGCGCTGGATCTAGTGGCCGATTCCTTTCTCAGTGCTATCGAAAAATACGGCGCGGATGCGGTGGCGATTTACGGTTCGGGGCAATTGTTGACCGAAGATTATTATGTTGCCAACAAGCTGATGAAAGGCTTTATCGGCAGCGCCAATATGGATACCAACAGTCGCTTGTGCATGTCGTCTTCGGTCGCCGGACATAAGCGCGCCTTCGGTTCCGATACCGTGCCGGGCTGTTATGAGGATTTTGAACAGGCCGAGATGATCATACTGATCGGCTCGAATGCCGCGTGGTGTCATCCGGTCAGTTTTCAGCGGATACGCGCGGCAAAAGAAGCCAATCCGGCGTTAAAAATCGTGGTGATCGACCCGCGCCGTACCGTCAGTTGCGACATTGCCGATTTGCACTTAGCGCCGACAAGCGGCAGTGACGCCGCATTGTTTAACGGCTTACTGCATTTTTTGAACGAACAAAACGCGCTGGATTCGGCATATATTGAAGCCCATACCGAAGGCTTTGTTGAAGCTTTGGATGCCGCCGGTATCGATATTGAACAGGTTGCCGGTTTTTGCGGCTTAGATAAAGACGATTTGTACCGGTTTTATGACTGGTTTGGCGGACATAAAAAAGTCATGAGTCTTTACAGTCAGGGCATTAATCAATCGGCATCCGGTACCGATAAGGTCAACGCCATTATTAACTGCCACTTGGCGACTGGGAGCATCGGCAAGCCGGGGATGGGACCGTTTTCGCTAACCGGACAACCCAATGCGATGGGCGGGCGCGAAGTCGGCGGTTTATCGCATCAGCTGGCCGCGCATATGGATTTTTCCAGCATTGACGATATAGAGCGGGTCGCACGGTTTTGGAATACCTCAAACATCGCCAAAAAACCGGGTTATCCCGCCGTGGAACTATTCGATGCCATTTACGACGGAAAAGTCAAAGCCGTGTGGATTATGGGCACCAACCCCGTGGTCAGCCTGCCCAATGCCGACAAAGTCAAGCGAGCCTTGCAGGGCTGCGAGTTTGTGGCGGTGTCCGATTGCATTGCCGATACCGATACCACCGCCTTGGCGCATGTGCTGTTACCCGCGCAAGGCTGGAGCGAAAAAGACGGTACGGTCACTAATTCCGAGCGACGTATTTCACGGCAACGGGCGTTATTTAAACCGGCGGGCGGCGCTAAACCCGATTGGTGGATTATCACTCAAGTGGCGCGGCGCATGGGCTTTGAACAGGCATTCCATTATCAAAGCCCGGTGGAGATATTTCGAGAACACGCCGCGCTGTCCGGTTTTGAAAATAACGGCCTACGCGATTTTGACATATCGGCATTTGCAGATATGTCCCGTCATGATTACGATCGTTTACAGCCGACCCAATGGCCGGTTAATCAGGATTATCCGAAGGGCAGGGATAGGTTATTCGAGGATGGACAGTTTTTTACCGAATCGGGCAAAGCTCAGTTTATTGCGGTTATACCGTGCCGACCGGTTAATCCGCCGGATCAGGATTATCCCTTGATTTTAAATACCGGTCGATTGCGCGACCAGTGGCATACCATGACCCGCACGGCTATTGCGGCAAAATTAAATCAGCATAAATCCGAACCTTTTGTCGAGGTGTATCCCGAAGATGCCCAGCGTTATGGATTAGTTGCCAACAGTCTGGCAATGATTGAAAGCCATTGGGGATCAATGATTGCGCGGGTACAGGTTACCGACAGTCAGCTTCCCGGCAGCATTTTTGTTCCGATGCATTGGACCGAACAATATGCCAGTCGAGGACGCATGGGTGCGTTGGTCAATCCGGTAGTCGACCCGATTTCCAAGCAGCCGGAAAGCAAGCACACACCGGTGCGACTCAAAGCCTATCAACCGGCTTGGCAAGGTTTTATCCTGTCCCGTCTTGAGTTAAACATCAGTGATCCTGATTATTGGGTAAAAATTAAAGGCGAACAGGTTTATCGCTATGAATTGGCGGGGATGACCTTGCCCGAAAACTGGCAGGTATGGGCACAACAAAACCTCTGCGACAGCGGTGCCGGAATTGCCCAATGGCAAGAATATCAAGATCCTGCTCAAGGTAATTACCGGGCAGCGCGGATTGTGAATAATCAGCTGGAAAGTGTGGTGGTTATCGGCGCCGGATCTGTACTTTTTGAACGCAACTGGCTGGCGGGACTCTTTACAAAAAACCCGTTGGAAAAAGCGGAACGCATGGCGTTATTGACCGGCAAGCCGCCAATAGGCGTCTCCGATGTCGGAACTATCGTTTGCGCCTGTTTTAATGTCGGGGAACTTACCATTCAACAGGCGATTAAGGAAAAAGGCCTTAAAACCCATCAGGAAGTCGGGCAGTGTCTTAAAGCCGGAACCAACTGCGGTTCTTGTGTGCCGGAGATTAAGGCGTTGTTGTGATGATTATGCGGATTCCCAAGCTCTAGAGACTGTGAAAATATTATCCGCATCGGGCTTAGAACATTATTCACCGCGAAGAAAATAAGTTTAATATACTTCGCACGGTTACGGTTGAGGAAATGATAGCGAGTTGATTTTTGTCGATAGCAAGGCGCTGAAACAGGCGCATAGCAAGCTATGAAACTGTTTCAGCAACGCGGCTATCGGCATAAAATCAGCCGCTA
>JADHTX010000164.1 GCA_016784875.1 Methylobacter sp. | reverse complement strand
TAAAGAATAACCACGGAGAACACAGAGAACACGAAGTTTTTAATGCATTGAAATAATAAATATATTTTCTCCGTGCTCTTCGTGTTCTCCGTGGTAAATAATTCTTTCAGCCAAATGTGGATAATACTTTCACAGTCTCAGGAGCGTGGGAACGAGAGGTCGCTAACCCGACCTACATCTGATAAAGGGCACGACCATGATTTATAAAACTTATTTCGACAAAATCGATGCGGAACTGCTGAAAATCAGCCCGCGCCAGGACATCATGCTGTTGCGCGTGATTGCGGCAGTGATACCGGTGGCCTTGTTCGGCCTGGATGCGCTCTATGGCCTGCCGCTGGTGTATTGGCTGGGCATGCCGTTTTATCTGTTCTGTCTTGCGCTTTATCTTGAAGCCTTATTAAAAAGCATACTGTTAATGCGCAAAGTCTCGGCGGAACTGCTGATCGTGCTGGTGATGACGGTCACGCTGATCGACGGCGCGCCGTTGAGCGGTGCGATGGTCGCCTGGTTTATCGGTCTGGGTTTATACATCTCGTTTACGATCATCCGAAAAAACCGGGAAAAAATCGAAAGTCTGATTCAGGAGGGCAAAAAAATCGCCCAGGTGCTGCGGGGCGAGGACATTGAGGAAATCCCCATCAACCAAGTTCGGCAACACGATGTGGTGCTGGTTGCTAAAGGCGCGATGGTTCCGATAGACGGAACCATCATCGAAGGCGCATCGGCTATCGACGAATCGATTATTACAGGCGAGCCTTTTCCGGTTTATAAGCAGCAAGGCACGAGTGTGATCTCAGGCACGCTGAACCTGACCGGGCCGCTGCAAGTCAAGGCCGACAAGAACGGTGATGATTCGTTTCTTTCGGTGATTACCCAGGAAATCGAAAAAAGCCTGCTGAATAAATCGGAGTTGCAGCGGCGCGCCGATACCACGGTACAGATTTTGCTGCTGTCGGTCACTGCTTATGCATTTTTGCTGTTGTACATCACCGGTAGCCTGCATCTGATGGCGACTGCGCTGGCGGTGGTCTGTCCCTGCGCCTGGGCGCTTGCTACGCCGACCGCGTTCGCCGCCAATATCGGCCGTCTGGCCCGCACCAATATTCTGGCTCGTGGCGGCGAGCCGCTGGAAAACATGCAGGACCTCAAAATCCTGATTCTGGATAAAACCGGCACGGTGACCTTGGCGGAACCCGAAGTCAGCCGGGTCATCGAAATGGGTATGCCGCAACAGCAGATATTGGAACTGGCCGCGTCGATTGAATCCCGCTTCGATCACCCGATCGCACGCTCGATTATCCACTTTGCAAACAAGCAGGGCGTGACCCGATTACGGCCAGTCGAACAGGCCGAAGATCTTCCGGGCCGGGGAATCAAGGCCCGGATCGAGCATCAGGACATTCTGATGGGCAGCGCCGAAACATTGAATTGCCAGAACATCGAAGTCCCAGCCGTCGACTATACCGGCCGCGCGATCTGGCTCGCGGTCGACCGTGAAGTCAAAGGCGTCATCGTCATCCGTGACATCATGCTGTCGGAGATGCAGGGCTTGGCCGACACCATCCGCGCCTGCGGCATCGACAAAGTGATTCTGGCGACCGGCGACAACGAGGAACAGGAGGCGAAACGGGTGGCCGACTATATCAACGCCGACGAATACTATTTCAATTGCAAGCCTGAAGATAAAACCGCGCTGGTCAAAAAGTTTCAGGCGCAAGGCAAAGTGGCGATGGTCGGAGACGGCGTCAACGATGCGCCGGCGCTCGCCGCCGCCAATGTCGGCATCGCCATCGGCGGACATAAGAATGTCAATCTGGCGATTATCTCATCGGACGTGGTCATTCTCGGGCACGATGCCCAGGATTTGGTCACGATCTTGCGGCTCAGCCATAAAATGGGCGGCATTATCCGGCAAAATTACCTGTGGGCCGTTAGTTTTAACAGCATCGGCCTGATGCTGGCAACCTTCGGCATTCTCAACCCGGTCACTGCCGCATTTCTGCATCATTTCAGTTCGGTTTTCGTGGTCGTCAATGCCGGCCGTCTTTATTTTACCGGCATCGAACAGTCGCCGGTCGGGCCTTTGTTCAGGAAAATGGATGAACTGACCAACCGTAAACGCTTATGCAGAGAAGAGCCGACGGTATCGGATTCCGAAAAGGTCGTCGAAACGGTCGCGGAACAAGAGTCCTGACAGGATGCCGCTCTTGGAGATATTCATCGAGCGATTCCCAGTGTTGAGATAACCATCGAAGAATGCGGCGAAATGACACGGGTCAAAATCATATAGTCCGCAACATGCGGCTTGTAAATCCCGTTCATCTTTGCTTCAGCCTGCTGCAACGGATCGGCAGCCAGCTCCTTCAGCCCAAAGCCACATCCAATATCATCATCACGATAAAGCCCAGAATAGCCCCCAGCGTGGCGACATTGGTATTGCCGCTTTGCTGTGCTTCGGGTATCACCGCGTCGATGACGGCATAAATCATCGCCCCGGCGGCAAAGGCGAGAGCATATGGCATGATGGGCATGCAGGCTGTGACGGCGACAGCGCCGATCACGGCGGCTATCGGCTCGACGATGGCCGAAAGCTGTCCGTACCAGAAACTGCGTAGCGGCGACCAGCCCATGCGACGCAAAGGCATGGACACTGCTGTTCCTTCGGGAAGGTTTTGTAAACCGATGCCGATAGCCAAGGCGACGGCAGCACCCAAACTGACCGTTCCGAAACCGCAGGCCAAGGCGCCGAAAGCGACGCCAACGGCCAGTCCTTCGGGAATGTTGTGCAGTGTGATGGCGAATACCAGTAACGCTGTGCGTCGCCAAGTCGTGATGCCCTCCGTTTCCATTTGCATCATTGAACCGGACGCATTGAGTTGAGAGTGCGACAGAAGTCTACTGGCAATATTTAGTGCGGCTGCGCCGAGGCCGAATCCCGCCGCAGCCGGGAACCAGGCGAAATGTCCGTAGCCGCTCGCCAAATCGATCGAGGGCGCGAGCAGGGACCAATAACTGGCCGCCAGCATCACGCCCCCCGAAAATCCGAGCATCATGTCAAGCAGCTTACGGTTTACCCGTTTGGTAAAAAACACCAGAGCGGCGCCCAATGCGGTCATCCCCCAAGTAAATACGGATGCCAGCAAGGCTTGCAAGATGTGTGAGCTCTCGGCAAACCAATGGGCGGCAGATTGAACACCGGTGTAAACCAACGCGCTGAAAAAAGACAGGTTCCAATCGGAGATGATGAAAGTCAGGCCTGTCTCCGCTTCAGTCACGGTCCAAAAGCCTCGAAAAAGTATTTTCATACTCGGTGATTGTTTTTCGCCAAGCCATGTATTTGTCAAGATCGCCTTTCACGAGTTTCAGGATAAGCGCCAAGATGACGACATCGTCCAAATAACCGATTACCGGGATCACGTCCGGGATCAGCTCCACTGGGTTGATCAGATACAGCAAACCGAAAACCGCGGCCGCAATCGCCCAGAACGCTATGTCCTTATACGCCCCGGAGCGGTAATCCCTAATCAACTCCAGGCACAGCAAAACGTCTTTCAATGCCTTATGCAGTGCAGGGATTTTTTTTACTTTATCCGTGATTTCGCGAGCCTTATCAATAGTTCTATCGAGGTGCCGGTCGGTAATTTTTCCGCTGTTACGTTCAAAAAAAGCCTTGTTCAATTCGTCATGAGATTTCCGGTTTTCGTCATCAATAGTCATATAGAACTCGACTTTCGACTGGGTCGGCTACATTCGTTTCTTCATGAGAGTGCAACAACCGGAAAATTGAACTGCGGAAACGACTCAAGACTATTGCGCCTGTTTATTTGATGTCTTCAGCGGTCAACTGCGTGAGCGGTTTACCCCTGTATTCTCCGGTTAGCGTTTTCAGGAAGGCAACAATTTTACCGATTTCATCGTCGGAAAAGTTTTTGCCTCGCTGAACTTGTCCCATGATCCTTACCGCTTCGTTAAGGTCATTGACGGAACCGTCGTGAAAATAAGGATGAGTCAGTTCAATATTGCGCAACACCGGGACCTTGAAGAAGTGGCGGTCTTTTTCCTGCTTGGTTGCGTTGAAACGGCCATTATCGGCTTCAGTCGGTTGGCCGCCGCGCAATTTGAAATAATCCTGTTTGACGCCCATCTTTTCAAAGGACAACCCGCCCAGCGCCGGACCGAAGTGGCAGGAAGCGCAATTGGCTTTGAACAAATCGTAGCCGGTCTTTTCATCGGCCGTCAGAATCGCCTGATTGCCGCGCAAATATTGGTCGAAACGGGCATTGGGCGTGACCAGCGATTGTTCGAAAACGGCAAGTGCCTCAGTCACTGTCGTTTTGGTCAGGCCTTGTTCCGGGTACAGTTTGGCGAAAGCATTCTGATAGTCGCTGACCTGTTTGAGTTTTTCGACGACATTATCCCATTGCGCGCCCATTTCAATTGGATTGGCGACGGGGCCGGCGGCTTGTTCCTGCAAGTCCTTGGCGCGGCCATCCCAGAATTGGGCGATGTTGTACATCGCGTTATAGACGGTTGGCGAATTGATCGGCCCCTGTTGTCCGCGAATGCCGGTGGCGACCTTGGCCTGATCGGTGCCGCCGCGGGTCAAGTCGTGGCAGGAAGCGCAATTCAGGGTATCGTCTCCGGAAAGCAGATGATCGTGAAAGAGCTTGTTGCCTAGCGCCACTTTTTCAGGGTTGAGGCTGACCTTTTCAGGTAGAGGCTGCGCCGGTTCGCCTTTTAACGCTTCGGCGGAATCGAGGCTCCAGGGCAGTTTTCCGCGTTCCTCGGCAATCCAGGCAAGCAGGCTTTGTTTTTCGTCAGCGCTCAGATTATCCGCCCAGTGCATCAGCAGATATTGCGTCGGCGGCATACTGTTGTTCAGAACGACATTTTCCAGTCTGGCCAGCATCAGCGGCGTAAAGGCTTGCTCGCCGTTGTAAAGCGCTTTCGATAAAATCAGTCTCGCGCCGGCTTCTTCAATATCTTTTGCCATCAGTTGTTTGGCGATCGGCAGCTTTGAATAAAACGGCATCCGGGTCATGCCGGGCGAGTGACAATCGACGCATTTATTCTGCAAAATCTCTGACACTTTGACAAAGTTAGCTGATTTACCGGAAACCACCGGAATCGGCTCATTATGTCCCTGTAAGCCGATCAGATTGGAAACCGGGAAAAACAAAATGACGGCCAGAAGTAATAATAAAAATAGAGATGTTTTATTCATTGTTTAACCCTATAAATTAGAGGATTGCACTGTGCAAAGTTACAAAGGCTTGAATACGGAAATTAAAAATAAAATAACGCCGGCAATAATAATCGCGGACCCAGATGGAATGTCCAATAACGCATAAGCCATAATTCCGATTAGACAAGCCAAACTTCCTGCCAGGGCACTGATTACTGTGTATTGGATTAGGCCGGTGCTGAGGTTTTTAGCCGTACAGGCCGGAATGGCGAGTAACGCCGCAGTCATTAAGCCGCCGACGATACGCACGCCCAAAGCCACAGTAACCGCCAAAACTGATGCAACAGGCTGTAAATGGTTTCTTCGCCGCCAATGTCGATTCCCGATGTCGGCTCGTCCAGGATCAGGACATCCGGATTGTCCAGCAACGACCAGACAATCATCATGCGCTGGAATTGTCCAGTCGATAATTCGTTGAATTGCCAGCTTAAAAAACTGTCATCCAAGCCCACATCAGACAACATTGCTTTAATAGCCGCCGTATCACGCGTTTTGAATTGAAAGAATTCCGCCCATTGCAGCGGTGGAAGGTCTTTCCGTTGCAGCGATTCCTGAGGCGGAAGATAGCCGATTTTTTGGGCATGCCAAATAACGTTACCCTGATAAGGCAGCAGATTAAGCAGGCCGCGCAGCAACGTGGTTTTTCCGGCGCCGTTAGGTCCTAATACAATCAAAATGTCCCGTTCCGCCACTGAAAAAGAAAGGTCTTCTATGATGGATTGCTCACCATATGCCATCCGGAGATTGCTGACTTCCAAGACTTTATTATGTGTCATAATTTCCCCCGGCAGGCCATAAAAAGAATAATGCGCGTAGCTGATATTTGAACCCGTACCGTATGTTAGTCTTGCAGTCGATACAGGTATTCCGTTATTGCAAGAATTCGGCTGCGACCGGCTGATTCGCTATCTTGCGGGGGATAATTTTCAAAATACAATGAACTTTGGTTGTTAAAAGCATTCCCCCAAACCGGCATTTCGCGTGGCCCATGAGCCTTCACCTCTTGCCTTCCGTCTATAATCTGAAAGACCCGGTCAAACGGGAATACGCCCTTATTATTCTTGGCAAGTTCGGTCAGGTCGGGCACCGGTCTCGCTAACAGTTCTTTTAAGGGGCCATCATCGCCCTTTCCGGTAAGGCCATGACAAACGGCGCAAGACGCCTTGTATTCCATTTTTCCAACATCCAATTTATCGGCTGCAAGCGCATTAGCGGACACGCTAATTAGCATGATGCCAATTTGTGTTGCTGAAAAAGTCCTGAGTTTCGTAGAAATTTTCATGTTGCCTCCAAAAGTCGAAAAATAGCGGCATGGCTTTATTGATGCTTATGCCCATGCTCGTGCGGTTCAAAAGCTTCGGTTTTCAAGCTGCCGTTTAAAAAACTCTTTACGGCCTGATCCGGATCGGTTTCCCTAGTAATCAAAGCCTGAATGTTTCTTTGTTGTAAGCGTCGCGCCAAGCCGGTTCCCATGTCGCCGGCAATCAGCACCTGCACGTTATCCAAAGGGGACGGTTCCCATGGCGAAGAGTCATGGAAGGATTGCTCTTTAGGCAACTCCAACAATTCTTTCGCGGCAATGGCATCGTTCTCGATTTGATAAATCCAGAACTTCCTGCATCTGCCGGTGTGGCCGGTGATTGCTTTTCGGTTTTGACTGGCAACGGCAATTTTCATAGGATTTTCTCATCATTGGCACAGCAATCAGACGGCTGAAACGGTTTTAATAAGACGGCGGCAAAAGCGGCTCAATGCCCTCAAACTCCGACTCAGGATGATGTTTTACGACCAGCTTTCTGATAGTCTCAATCTGATCGCGCGAAATATCAACCAATACCAGAATTTCGCCCTGTTCGATGGCTTGTTCAAACTGCCTTAGCCGTGAATTACCGGAATTCATTCCCGCTAAACCGCCCATCAGCGACTCGATGGTTGCACCTGCCATAATGATTCCCAGAAGCGGTCCGTGGGCAACGGCAAACCCCGCAAAGCGCAAACCGACTAATCCGGTCAACAATCCCGTTGAACCGTCTAATGCCAGTCCTCGTTCAACCGCAGGAAGAAAATCCGTTTTTTATGGTCACCCCTGCCTCGGGTAGACCTTCAAGCGGCGTGTCTTTTGCCGCCAGAATATGAATATGCCGGTCTTCTATGCCCTCAGCCCGAAGCTCTTCGACGATTTTATGGGTGATTTCAATAGTGGGAGCTAAAAAATAGATTCTTCTCATGCCACGCTTCTGCGAAGAGTTTCAGAACAAACAACTTCCCAGATAATAAGCTTATTGAATTACATTTCAATAGGCTAAAACACCTATTTATCACAAGCCATCGATAGTATATGCTCAGCAGACCGACAAAATAGTTATACTTCGCACGGTTACGGTTGAGGAAATGATAGCGAGTTGATTTTTGTCGATAGCAAGGCGCTGAAACAGGCGCATAGCAAGCTATGAAACTGTTTCAGCAACGCGGCTATCGGCATAAAATCAGCCGCTAGG
>JADHTX010000163.1 GCA_016784875.1 Methylobacter sp. | reverse complement strand
GAGACACTAAAAGTACATTTCGTCTCCAATATTGATCAAGCCGATTTAGTTGAAACCCAAACGCACTTATCGCCCGAGACGACACTATTTCTTATCGCATATAAAACATTAACCACACAAGAAACCATGACCAATTCAAAATCAGCTAGAAGCTGGTTTCTTGATAGCGCACAAGACCAACAAGCCATCGCCAAACACTTTGTCGCCATTTCTACAAGCACAAAAAATGTCGCCGAATTCGGCATAGATACCAAAAATATGTTTGAGTTCAGGCATTGGGTTGGCGGGCGCTATTCACTTTGGTCAGCCATAGGGCTGTCTATTGCTTTATATGTCGGCATGGATAATTTTGAAGAACTTTTACAAGGTGCTTATGAAGTTGACGAACATTTTCGTGCCACACCTTTTGAAAAAAATATTCCGGTCATTATGGGCTTGCTGGGTATTTGGTATAACAACTTCTATAATGCAGAATCCCACGCCCTTTTACCTTACGACCAGTCCATGCTCTATTTTGCTGATTATTTCCAGCAAGGAGATATGGAAAGCAATGGTAAAAGCATTGACCTTAACGGTGAAAAAGTCGATTACAGCACTGGCCAGATTATCTGGGGGCAGCCTGGCACCAACGGTCAACACGCTTTTTTCCAGCTTATCCATCAGGGCACCAAATTGATACCCTGTGATTTTCTGGCCGCTGCGAACAGCCACTATAAACTACCTGACCATCATGACATTTTGATTTCAAACTTTCTTGCCCAGCCGGAAGCCTTGATGAAGGGCAAGACAGCTGAAGAGGTTAAACATGAACTCTCCAAAGAAGACCAAGCCGATACAGTACTGGTCGCCTCCAAAATTTTTGATGGTAATAAACCCTCCAATTCATTTTTATTTAGCAAATTGACACCCAAAACCTTAGGCTCACTGATTGCATTTTATGAGCATAAAATTTATGTTCAGGGAGTTATCTGGAATATCAACTCATTCGATCAGATGGGCGTAGAACTTGGAAAAACCTTAGCTAAAGTTATCCTGCCGGAACTTCAAAACGACAAAATCATCGACAGTCATGATTGCTCAACCAATGCATTGATTAACACATACAAACAATTACGACTGACAGAAGTGACTGAAGAGTCGCAATCCGATGCGCCCGACTGATAAGGACAAAGGAAGCGCCGCAATCGGTATCGAACCGATGCGACCGATTACCTGGACTCGCCTGATAAGACTAATTATCGGTTTTATACTTACCGCCACACTGACCACTTGCGACAACGGATTCCTATCGAATAATAAACTGGAGCAAATTAAACAGGCAGGAATCCTACATGTATTAACACGGAATGACCCAACAACCTATTATGAAAGTCCAGAAGGATACACCGGTCTTGAATATGATTTGGTTATGCTTTTCGCCAAGCAATTAGGTGTTACAGCAAAGTTTGAGACCCCGAGTTCCTTCGATGACATCCTAAAACGTATTTCCAAAGGCAAGGCCGACATTGCCGCAGCAGGACTGACAGTCACCGAACAGCGTAGCAAAAGAATGCGCTTTGCTCCTACCTATCATGAAATAACTGAACAGCTTATTTACCGCTCAGGCACACGCCGCCCCAATAACGTCAGCAGCCTGACTCATGGCATTATAGAAGTTGCCAAAAGCACCAGCCATATCGATAGCCTAATTTATTTAAAGAGAGATACACCGGAACTAACCTGGAATGTTAACGACGAACTCGATACCAATGGCCTGCTGTACCTGGTAAATGAAGGACTTATCGATTACACCGTAGCGGACTCGAATCAAGCCATATTAATTCGTCGCTTTTATCCCAAACTTAACATTGCTTTCGATATTTCCGAACCGCGCCAACTGGCTTGGGCATTAAGCCTGTCGGACGACAACAGTTTATACAATGAAGTTATGCGTTTTTTCAATCGTATAAAAAAGGATAAGACACTAGATCAACTCATTGAAAAACATTATGGACATACCAGCAGCTTAAGTTATATCGGCAACTGCAAGTTCCGCCAGCAAAAAAAAAGCAGGCTGCCCCGCTTACAAAAATATTTCAATTTGGCTGCAACACAATACAATATTGATTGGCGCTTATTGGCCGCAATCGGTTATCAGGAATCCCACTGGCTGGATAAAGCCATTTCACCCACAGGCGTTGAAGGCATTATGATGCTTACGAATAATACTGCCGAAGAACTGGGCATTAATGATCGAACCGATTCGAGTCAAAGCATCGATGGCGGCGCCCGCTATTTTCAGCAAAGGATCCAGTTAATTCCAGAACAAATTCCCGAGCCGGATCGCACCTGGTTTGCACTAGCCTCATACAACGTCGGCCTAGGTCATCTTGAAGATGCCAGAGTGTTAACTAAAAAACAAGGCGGCAACCCCGATAAATGGATGGATGTCAAACAGCGGCTGCCATTACTCACTCAGTCAAAGTGGCATCAGCAAACCAAACACGGCTATGCCCGAGGCAAAGAGCCGGTTATATTTGTAGAAAACATACGCAGCTATTACGATTTACTGGTCTGGTTGACCGAGGAAAATCAGATCAAGAAAAATGCCATGGAGGTCAATAGCGAAAATCCTGAGAATGAAGCGGTAACCATCGCCCCTGCGGCACTTTAATCTGAAAAAATCAATCTATCCACTAAAAGCACGAAATTATTTAACATTTTTATTAGCCGTTTGCTGGATTGGTAATAGCTTACAACTTGGTATCTCTTTTGAAAATTTTCGTGTTTTTCCTGCCTTTCGCGGACAAATTAGTCTTCATCGCCTAATTTTAAAATATTAGCCGTTTACTGGGTTGGTAACAGCTTACAACTTGGTATCTCTTTTGAAAATTTTCGTGTTTTTCGTGCCTTTCGCGGACAAATTAGTCTTCATCGCCTGACTTTAAAAAAGTTCCTCAACATTTCCGCACATTCCGTCTCCAGTACGCCACCGTCCCAGCTGATTTTGTGATTTAAAAAATCGGCATCGGTCAGACTCAATGCATTGCACACCGCCCCCCGTTTTGGATCATAGGCACCGAAAACCAATCGCTTAATCCGCGCATGACTCATCGCGCCTATACACATCACGCAAGGCTCCAGAGTTACATACAAAGTCGCATCGGTCAGTCGATAATTTTTCGTAACCACTCCAGCACCTCGCATGGCAACGACTTCAGCGTGAGCGGTCGGATCGTGACTGATAATCGGCACATTCCAGCCCTCCGCTATACATTGATCGTCCTTGACCACGATAGCGCCGACCGGCACTTCACCCTGCTGCTCAGCCCGTTGCGCCAGCCTGATCGCGTAACGCATCCAGGCCTCATCCGTAGTCTTGCTTATTCCCATTCAATAGTCGCAGGAGGCTTGCCGCTGATATCGTAAGCAACACGGGAAATACCGGCGACCTCATTGATAATACGACGAGAAATCAAGTCCAAAAACTCATAAGGCAAATGCGCCCAGCGCGCCGTCATAAAATCGATAGTTTCGACCGCACGAATAGCTATCACATAATCATAACGCCGACCATCGCCCATCACGCCGACCGACTTGACCGGCAAAAATACCGCAAACGCCTGACTGACTTTGTCGTAAAGATCATGGCGATACAGCTCTTCAATAAAAATCGCATCGGCCTGACGCAACAAATCGGCGAATTCTTTTTTCACTTCGCCTAAAATCCTGACGCCCAAACCGGGGCCGGGGAATGGGTGGCGATAAACCATATCAGCAGGCAGACCTAACTCTACACCCAGCTTTCTGACTTCGTCCTTGAACAGTTCCCGCAATGGCTCAACCAACTTTAGAGTCATATTTTCCGGCAAACCGCCGACATTGTGATGCGACTTGATCAAATGGGCCTTACCGCTTTTAGAACCGGCCGATTCAATTACATCGGGGTAAATCGTGCCTTGTGCCAGCCATTTTGCATCGGTGATTTTTGAAGCTTCTTCATCAAATATGTCGATAAACAGACTGCCGATGATTTTGCGCTTTTGTTCCGGGTCGGTGATGCCGCTTAAGGCATCCAGATAGCGCTGCTCGGCATTTACCCGGATAACTTTAACGCCCATATGCTCGGCAAAAGTCGCCATCACCTGATCGCCCTCACGCAAACGCAACAAGCCGGTATCGACAAAAACGCAAGTCAACTGGTCTTTGATGGCCTTATGCAGCAAGGCCGCAACGACCGACGAATCGACCCCGCCTGACAAACCTAAAACCACATGATCGCTGCCGACCGTGTTACGAACGACCTTAATGCTATCTTCAATAATATTGCTGGATGTCCACAACGCCTCGCAGCCGCAAATTTCCAGTACAAAACGCGACAATATCCGTCCGCCTTGTTTGGTATGAGTGACTTCAGGATGAAACTGCAAGCCGTAAAAGCCCTTGTCTTCATTGGCGATACCGGCAATCGGGGCACCCTCCGAACTGGCAATCAGCGTAAAGCCGGTCGGCAAATCGACAACCCGGTCGCCGTGACTCATCCACACATCCAGCAAGCCGAAGCCTTCGGGGGACAAATGATCCTCAATGCCGTTCAATAATTTCGAATGGCCTCTCGCCCTAATTTGCGCGTAGCCGAATTCCCGATGCTCGGAACTTTCCACCCTGCCGCCCAATTGCTCGGTCATAGTTTGCAGGCCATAACAGATGCCCAGCACCGGAACGCCCAGCTCGAAAACGATCTGCGGCGCTCTCGGCGTATCGCCGCTGGTGACCGTTTCAGGGCCGCCGGATAAAATAATGCCATTGGGCGCAAATTTTTCGACTTGCTCGTCGCCGCATTCGCAGGAAAAAATTTCGCAATAAACGCCGATTTCGCGAATACGCCGTGCAATTAATTGGGTGTATTGCGAGCCGAAATCCAGGATCAGGACTTTATGGGTATGGATGTTTGGAAATTGTTGTTTCACGATAGAACTCTTGTGTATAGATCAAATAACATAAAGACATTCCCAGTAGGGCGTGCCGTGCGCGCCCTACGTTACAGGACAGTGCTCACTCATTCCATCCGGTAATTAGGCGCTTCTTTAGTAATAGTCACATCATGCACATGGCTTTCCCGCATACCGGCGCTGCTTACCCGGACAAACTGCGCTTTTTCATGCAACATGACTATCGTTTGACTGCCCGTGTAACCCATGCTGGCACGAATACCGCCCAACAACTGATGAATAACCGCCAACAAACTGCCTTTATACGGCACCCGGCCTTCAATGCCTTCCGGCACCAACTTTTCAGTCGAATCGGTTTCTTCCTGGAAATAACGATCACTGGAACCTTGCTGCTGCGACATCGCACCCAAAGACCCCATGCCGCGATAAGACTTATAAGACCGGCCCTGAAACAGCTCAACCTCGCCCGGCGCTTCCTCGGTACCGGCAAACAGACCGCCCAACATCACTGCATTCGCACCGGCAGCCAGCGCTTTGGCAACATCGCCGGAATAGCGGATACCGCCGTCGGCAATCACCGGCACCCCGGTTCCCTTTAACGCATCGGCAACATTACTGACTGCGGTAATTTGCGGCACACCGACACCGGCAATAATCCGCGTCGTGCAGATAGAACCCGGCCCGATACCCACCTTAACGCCATCGGCACCTGCCTCAACCATTGCCAATGCCGCCGCTGCGGTAGCAATATTACCGCCGATCACCTGCACCTGCGGATAGTTCTGTTTTACCCAACGAACCCTGTCCAATACACCTTGCGAATGACCGTGCGCCGTATCGACGATAATCACATCCACACCGGCGGCAACCAAAGCCGCAACCCGCTCTTCCGTGCCATGACCGGTACCGATTGCCGCACCGACCCTCAACTGTTCCTGCTCATCTTTACAGGCCAACGGATAATCTTTGGCTTTTTGTATATCTTTTACCGTAATCAAGCCGCACAAATGAAAGGCATCATTGACCACCAGCACTTTTTCGATGCGATGCTTATGCAACAGCGCAATCACTTCTTGGCGCTCGGCATTTTCAGTCACCGTAATCAATCGCTCTTTGGGCGTCATCACCTTCGAAACCGGCTCATCAAAACGCGTTTCAAAGCGTAAATCTCGACTGGTCACAATACCGACCAACTCCACACCGTCAACCACCGGCACACCGGAAATATTTTTAGCGCGAGTCAGCTTGATAACATCGCGGATACTAACATCCGGCGTTACCGTGATCGGGTCTTTAATCACCCCGCTTTCGTATTTTTTAACGCTAAGAACCTCGCGTGCCTGCTGCTCAGCCGTCATATTCTTATGAATAATTCCGATGCCGCCTTCCTGGGCAATCGCGATGGCCAGCCGGGCTTCGGTAACCGTATCCATTGCCGCCGCGACCAGCGGAATATTCAGCGTAATGCCCCGCGTCAGCTGAGTCTTCATCTCTACGTCGCGTGGCAGCACAGTCGAGTGCGCAGGCACTAATAAAACATCATCAAACGTGAGCGCTTCCTGAAGAATTTGCATAGACCACACCTTATATAGCAGTGAAAATAACCGTGTATTGTACATCGAATGATAGGATGAGCGCGAGAGGACGGCCTGATTTGTTTAATAATAGGAGATTTCTTTGAACTGGAGAAAGCTATGCGCTTGCCGGGTCTAGCGGCCGGATTTATTATCTGTGATTGTTTTAAGCACTCTATGCACAATGCAAGACTCGGCCCCCTTTGTTAAATAGGCGGCGGCGAGCCGATCACGCGAAGATCGGCAACATCGAGCGTTAGATCGTCGCTGACGGCGAGGTAAGTCCGCCATTGCCCGGTTCGTTTGTGCGCTCGGGTCTTTTGGCCGGGACGGCAGGCCTCAGGATGGGCATGCACCGGCAGAATGCGGACGCCCAACGACAACAGTTCGTTCATTAACGGCAGCGGCTTCGACTGGCGGTTCAGCACCAACACGGTATCAATTTGCAACAGCTCGACCATGCCGGTCAGCAATTCCGAACCCGCAATGCCCCGAACCACGCCGGGGGCGTCGATCAGCATCAAGCCCGGGGGAGCCTTTTGCATTAAGCGGCTGACAGCCGACAGCAGCGGCAGGCGAAAACGGCCTGCATCCAGCGTGCAAAGCGCTTCAAATGCCGACACTTGCCAGCCGGACTCCCGCCACTGTCCCAGCGATACGGCGCCGGGCAAACCGAAGCCGGGCGATCCCGGATCGGCGGCGATCCATAAGCAGCTTAGGCCTCTTTCGGAAAATATCCGCGCGAGTTCGGCGGTCAGCGTGGATTTGCCGATACCGGTCTCGCCAAACAGCAAAATCTTTTGCCCGCCGTTCAGCAGTTGCTCGGCGAGGCTAGTAGGGCAATAGGGCGATAACGCGAGTGGCACTGGATCGGTCATGGCGGCTACCTGTGCTGGATCGTTTGCTACTATTGCAGAAAACCCAGGTCAGTGGCAATTATGACAATCGAGAGTGCTTACAGAGTCAATTCGACCCAAAACGGCAATTGATTTGTGTAGGATGCTGCCGACGCAAGGAGGCGCATCAATCGCGAATGATGCGCTTTACTTTGTTTAGCGCATCCTACGGCCCTGGAGCGTTAAGTTAGTTCTACTTTTTCAGATTACATGTGTTGAGCGGACTAAAATTCCGTTCGCCCTTATATCTTGATTCCGCCTTCTAAAAAAGTCAGAATCCCCGACTGATCATCGGGAGGGCAGTGAGGAAATCGTGTTCGCCCTTAGGCTTTAAAGCCTGTGACTCAGATTGATCTCCTCTCTGTCCGCACTCGCTAAT
>JADHTX010000162.1 GCA_016784875.1 Methylobacter sp. | reverse complement strand
CCACCCGATCCCATCCCGAACTCGGAAGTGAAACCATTTAGCGCCGATGATAGTGTGGCAGTTTGCCATGCGAAAGTAGGGAATTGCCAAGCTCTTAAATTAAAAGCCCAAGCTTAAACGCTTGGGCTTTTTTTTGCCTGAAATTCGTGTCTCAAGTAACCTTAGTGACGATTTCGGAGTGGTATTAATTTATTAATTTATTGAATTATCCTGAGTTTGATTCTAACTGGTCCTGTATTTTTAATAACTTCGTTATCTATTGCTGGATTCTCTACTTCATTTAATAGCCTAATCTGTTATCTTTAGTAGGTGTTTTAGGGGGGATTGAAAAAATCGTGAAACTGATTTTATTAATTGGCGATTGTATTGATGAGTTGAATGCTAGTTGTTTTTGTTGCTTAAGAATGGATAGTTTATCTTTATCATATCAATAAGGATATTATAGAAATAATCGTTGTTAAATAGCTATTTTATAAGTTAAACGGATACTCTGATGGAAAACGAACTTACTTTTGCTCTTGGTCCAGTGGTGATTGGAACATCGTTGATTACTACTTGGGGTATTATGTTGCTGATTACGGCAATAGCTTGGTTTTCAACCCGTCAATTGGATATGGTGCCGGGCACGTTACAGACAACAGTCGAAGGCATAGTCGCCGCAATTGACTATGCCATTACCGCTGTCGCACCTGAACATGGGCGACAAATCATGCCTTTTATTGCGTCAATTTGGCTGTTCCTGATCATCGCTAACCTAGTCGGGCTAATACCAGAGTTGCATTCGCCGACCCGTGATCTTTCTGTAACTTCGGCGCTGGCAACACTAGTGTTTTTCTCGGTACACTGGTTTGGCATAAGAACTCAAGGCTTGAAAAATTACCTGCATCATTACCTTACCCCCAGCCCGATTTTACTGCCATTTCATATTATCAGTGAATTTACCCGTACTCTGGCTCTGGCTATCCGTTTATTCGGGAATATGATGAGCCTTGAAATGGCGGCGATGCTGATATTGCTGGTGGCAGGATTTCTCGCCCCAATACCGATTTTAATGCTGCACATCATTGAGGCTTTGGTACAGGCATATATCTTTGGCATGTTAGCGCTGATTTATCTGGCCGGGGCTATACAATCCCAACAACTTAATTCACCGGAGTAACTCATGTCTGACATCGCCTCGATTGTTTTTGGGTCCAGTATTGCTGCTGTTATTGGCATCGCGCTGGGAGTAATGCTCCCAGCTTTAGCTATGGGTAAAGCTATCGGAAGCGCGCTGGATGCCTTATCAAGGCAGCCGGAATCGGAGCGCTCAATTATGCGCACCTTGTTTATCGGCTTAGCCATGATTGAATCATTAGCCATCTATTGTCTGGTGATTATTTTGATCGTGTTATTTAGGAATCCGTTACTTGAATATATTGTGAAGTAATTTATAGGTATAAGTATGGAATTCAATCTATCCACCTTTGTTCTTGAGATTATCAATTTTCTGATTTTGATCTGGATTTTGCAACGGCTTTTTTACAAACCTTTGCTTGAAGTGATTGCCAAGCGTAAGCGTTTTATTGATCAATCTTTAAGTGACGCAAAAAACTTACAACAGCAGGCTGAACAGCAACGTAGTCTTTATGAAAATCGACAAAAACTCTGGGAGCAAGAAAAACAAGTTGCTATTGCTGCTTTGCATCAACAGCTCGAAGTCGAAAGAAGAACTCAACTGGATAGGTTAAATGCCGATCTTGAACAAGAACGACAAAAAACCAAAGTAACGCTGTCAAAACAGCAATTGGAATTACAACGGCAAGCTGAAAAACAGGCTATGCAAAACGGTGCCAAATTTGCCGGAATGCTTTTACAACACTCTGCGGGATCTGAATTGGAAGCCCGCTTATTTGAGTTGTTGATGGATAATTTAACAACTTTACCCGATGCCTGCAAACTATGTTTGACTATGTTGGGCACTAAAAAATCGGTGCCTATAAAGATAACCAGCGCTTATCCGTTATCAATTAAAATGCGCCAACAGCTGGAACAAAAGCTGGGCGCATTAATCAATAGTCAAATCGTTTTTCAATACCTTCAGGATGAAACATTAATTGCGGGTCTACGAATGGATATCGGCTCTTGGGTACTGAATGCCAATTTGCAACACGAATTGATCGGTTTTGCCGAGATTGCCAATGCTTCCGAATAAGCCGACCCGGTCAAGTTGTTTATTAGACAAACAGGCCGATTGGCTGACTAACTATCAACTAGGATTACGAGTTACCGAACAAGGCACTGTAGTCTCAATTGGTGATGGTATCAGCTGGATTAGGGGGCTGCCATCGGCGGCTATCGATGATATTCTTGTTTTTGCCGATGGCAGTCGAGGTATGGTCTTTGATCTCAACCCCGACCGAATTGGAGCAATTTTATTGTATGAAACCGAAGCTTTAACGGCAGGAACCATGGTTCATCTTTCCAAGCACTCTCTTAGCATACCGGTTGGCGATGGTTATTTAGGTCGGGTTATCGATCCGTTGGGTATGCCGCTGGATGGACAAGATTTTCCCGCTCAGGCAGGACGCGAAAATTTGGAAAAAGGCTCACCGGCAATTATCGCCCGTGACTTTGTCCATAAACCACTGTACACCGGGATCAAAATTATTGACACCTTGATTCCGATAGGCAAAGGACAGCGACAATTGATCATCGGTGATGAAGGTTTGGGCAGAACCTCAATCGCGATTGATGCAGTCATTAATCAAAAAGACAAAAATGTTCTGTGTATCTATGTGTTGATCGGTCAGAAACGCTCAGCTGTAGTCAGTACCCTGGAAATCCTTAAAAATCATGGTGCACTGAATTACACTGTGTGTGTGGTTGCAGAAGCCAGCGCTTTGCCCGGTTTACAGTATATTGCCCCGTTTGCCGGTTGTGCGCTGGCCGAATATTGGATGGCACAAGGCCAGGACACTCTAATTATTTACGATGATCTATCGACCCACGCCAGAACTTATCGCGAACTATCATTATTATTGCGCCGACCGCCAGGACGTGAAGCTTATCCGGGCGACATTTTCTTTGTCCATTCCCGCTTACTGGAACGTTCAACTTGCTTGAATGCCGAAAATGGCGGCGGCAGCATGACAGCCTTGCCCATTATTGAAACTAAACAGGGAGAAATTGCTGCTTACATTCCGACCAATCTGATATCTATTACGGATGGACAAATTTATCTGGATAACGATTTGTTTGTGTCGGGATTTCGTCCGGCTATTGACATAACTCGCTCGGTATCGCGAATAGGCGGAAAAGCTCAGGATAGGAGTATCCGCGATCAAGCTGGTCAAATGAAACTGGATTTTCTGCAATTTCTGGAGTTGGAAGCCTTTACCCGTTTTGGGCAGCGTCTGGAGGCCTCAATGGAAGTTCGAATCAAACGGGGGCGGTTACTTCGGGAAATACTAAAACAAGATCGACTGACTCCGCACAGCAATCTGTTTCAACTGGCTTGGCTGACGGCCTTTAATTCCGGACTGTTTAATCAATCTGACCCTAAAGATATTGTGAAGATGCTGGTTATCATTGATCAGGGTATTGAAAACACAACACTGACCCTGGATAGTAGCCCTGGACATTGGCAGCAAGCGCTTGACGAATGGCTTAAATCATTATGAGCCTAAGTCGCGAACTGCAGCTACATATCAATCAGTTGAAAGAGATACGTAGTATTTTAAATTCAATGAAAAATCTGGCTTTTATGGAGATTCATAAATTGCAGAGGTTTAGGATCATGCAAGGTCAGGCAGTGGTTAATATTGAACAGGCGGCACTGGACTTTCTGGATTTTTATCCCAATTTAACAGAAATTGACAATAATGCAGCACATATCTGTATTTTGCTGGGAGCTGAACGTGGTTTTTGCGGAGATTTTAATGAAAGCCTGATTAATGCTATCGCACTTCAAGCTTATACGGGGGTTATTGCGATCGGCAGCCGACTGTGTAACCGGAAAGAGAACATTACCTCGGAGGTCATTGCGACTCTCGACGGGGCTAATATTGCCGAAGAAGTGCCTGCTATCATTAACAGTTTGATTGACAGCATCAGTTCAATACAGGGTAAAGTCAACACCAGCTTACAGTTGACCGTTGTATATCATGAGAACGCAGCTGCTCAAATTAGCCAGCGGCAAGTACTCCCCCCCTTTCCTCAGAAAAATGAGGAAAGCATACACTACCGAAATCCGCCGGTACTGAACCTTAACCCCGACGATTTTTTTGCGGATTTAATCGAGCATTATTTATTTGCCGTGCTGCATGAGATTTTTTATATCTCCCTGACAGCAGAAAACCACAGCCGCCTGCAACATCTTGAAGGCGCGGTAAATCATCTTGACGATGAAACCGTAAAGCTGCAAAGAAAATCTCAGACTTACCGTCAAGAAGAGATTACCGAAGAGATTGAAGTTATATTATTAAATGCTGAAAATATTTAGCTCGGATAGTTTACGACACGCTCAATCCAGTCATGTTGCATGAAAAAAACGAACATAATGTTTTTTCGATTCATTTTGAGGCGTTACGGTTTAGATCGCAGTTATTATTTGTCCAGCAGGATGGGGAGTTAAAAAAAATTGTCTTCTGGGAGAAATAAATAGATAATAGTTTCGTATCGCTATCTTATCGATTCGGTTTTTCTTTTTTACGAGCACATAACAATGAATATGAAAATTATCTTAGTTCACATGGCCGTAATAACTTTGTGCTTTTAAGTAAGAAGTCCAGGATGAATCGAAGATTACAATTGTTGATCAAGCGGCTTTTTTCGTAAACATGGTGCTGAATCAAGAAAATTCGCTGGATATTTATTTAGTTGCATATGATGTTAAAAGCCATAGGATTCCTCAAACCTCAGACGAAAAAATCAGTGAATTTATAATTTCACTCTGTGTGTTTAATTATTATCGTTATTTATTTAATTCACGGATTTAAAGCAAACACCGAAAATACTGAAAATTTAATAGGTTACTTAAAATTAATACCGTCGAAACATGTCTTTTTTAGGGGTTGGCCTTCATCACTTTGTAAGTGATGAAGGCTTTTTTTTGCTGTTGTATATACACGGTAGTTGCTAATTTACCGACAAAGTTAAGCCATAAACTTTAAATTAAATAGCAGTGATGCCAGGGTGATGAAACAAAAAGTAACAAAGTTGGTTTTTTGTGATTCCTCGGTCAGAAGATTTAGCCTAGCGCCAGATGACTTAATGTCTGATAGATAAAAGGACCGGATAGGCGATCGAGTATCAATGGTGTCTTACGAGTTAGTCTTTAATCAGAAAAAACACATTAAAAACCCCAATGACTAATCCTGTAAACAATAAACTGAGTGTCCAGCGAGTCGAGTAACCTTCTATCATACCGTCCAACCAATGTCCTAAATAAGCGCCGCCAATAATCGGTAAGACCATGACCAAGCCCAGAGTGCCTATATAGACAGTTTGTGACAGCAAATTAGGTCGATCATGTTCCGCCTTTTTGATACGTTTGATTTGGCTTTCAATCTTGTTTTTGAGTTGACGTTTATTGCTCATGACTGCCAGCCGGTTTTACGTTTAAGAGTCAACATTCGTTTAAGCATGGCTTGTTCCATCCTGTGCAGGCTCTCGCGGGTTGTGCGCAGGTTTTCTTCCTCGGTTATCAATTGCTGTTCCAATAAGTCGCTGATACGTTCAAGGTCGGCATCGATCAGAAAATGTCGGCTACTGATAGTCAATGTATTATTGTTAAAATAAATTACTGCTCCCGGTAAGGCCAGATATTGCCATTCATCGGTCGACAGGCGAAAACGTGCCAGACCGAAAACCAAAGTAGTCATAAATCTCGCATGATTGGCTTGGATACCGAAGCAGCCCGTAGCGTCTTCACCGACAAAGGAGGTGACACCTGGGATGCGTTGTTCATGGTTTATATCAAACAGGTTCAGTATGAATTGATTCATGATTCGTCCTGCATGGAGCCGCGCATATAGCATTGCTCTTCGGATAGATCATCATAATGTCCGGCTAAAAATGCTTCGCAATCGGTCAAAGTTTGTGCAAGTGGCACGGAAGTGCCGGTTTTTCTGGTATGTTGAGCTAAAACTGCAAATGGCTGAGTCAGATAACGTTGCAGTTTACGGGCGCGCATAACGATTTTCCGGTCAATCTCGCTTAATTCTTCCATGCCCAGCATCGCGATAATATCCTCCAGTTCATGATAACGCGCCAGATGTTCGCGCACATTTTCCGCAACAGTATAATGACGGTCGCCCAGAGTATGTCGGTCCATCAGCTTACTGCTGGAACGCAACGGATCGACAGCCGGATAAATCCCTTTGCTGGCCTGGTCTCTGGACAGAATAACCGTCGTATCCAGATGACTGAGTATGGCGCTGACTGCCGGATCGGTCATGTCATCGGCGGGTACGTAGACCGCCTGTACCGAGGTGATAGCGCCTTGCCGGGTGGAAAGAATGCGTTCTTGCAGCTCAGCGACTTCGGAAGTTAAGGTAGGTTGGTAACCAACCGTGGCGGGCATTCGCCCAAGCAGACTGGATATTTCACTGCCTGCTTGCACAAAACGGAACACATTGTCGATTACAAACAGCACTTCTTTATGCAGGGTGTCGCGCAGGAATTCAGCGTAAGTCAGGGCCGATAGCGCGACACGAAAACGCACGCCGGGCGATTCATCCATTTGTCCGAACACCATCAGGGTGTCGTTCATGACGCCTGCTTGTTGCATTTCCCTCCATAATTCGTGAGCTTCGCGGATGCGCTCGCCGACCCCGGCAAACACCGAAACCCCTTTGTGGATCGCGGAAACGGCATGGATAAATTCCATGACCAGCACGGTTTTTCCGACCCCCGCGCCACCGAATAAGCCGGTTTTTCCGCCTTTAACAAAAGGGCATAATAAATCGATGACTTTAATGCCAGTTTCCAAAATACCGCTAATGCCGATGGCTTCGGATAGCGGCAACGGTTTAGCGTGAATATTGCGGAATTCGGTTTTAGGCAAGGGCGGCATTCCGTCCAGCGGTTTGCCGAATATATTCAGTAACCGACCTAAACATTGTTCGGAAACCGGGACATGCAAAGGCGCGCCGGTATCGAATACGCTAATGCCCCGGCTTAATCCAGCCGTGCCGTGCAGGGTAATCGCCCGGATATGACGCTCATCAATATGTTGGTGTACCTCGAAAAGATAGACGGTGTGATCAAAGCGGGTGAACAAAGCCTGACGCAAAGGCGGTAGCTGGGTGCAGTCGATAATCACCACCGGGCCATGTACTTCAACGATGGTGCCTATGACTTGGTGGTCTTCCTGTTGTACCAGCAAATGGTCCAAAAGCGGCTACTCCAAAGGTAAGGAAATAAATATGGGTAGAAATTTACTTAAAATACGCAGGGATAGCAAGCCATTAGAATTGCTCTGGCGTAATAAAAGACCACAAACTTGTGCTGAGCATCAGGAAACGCCTGGTCACGCTGTTATTTGAAGCGACAGTGAAAGTATTCCGCTTTTAAAAAATAAAGCATAGCCACGGAGAACACGAAAATTTTAATGTATTGAATTAATTCTGTGCTCTTCGCGGCAAAAAAAATTTTAGTTCGAGTTTGATAATATTTTCACAGTCTCAGAAGTGTGGAGATGATGCAATCTAAAGCCATTTCTTTTTCTTAAAAAACCGGAGTAAAAATACCGATACGCCGATAAATACCAGCCATAATACTGGGTAGCTCCATTTCCATTTCA
>JADHTX010000161.1 GCA_016784875.1 Methylobacter sp. | reverse complement strand
CGCGACATTACCGAAAAGAAAAAAGCCGAACAAAAAATGCTCGAACAGCAACAATCTTTGCTGCGCAGCAACGAAGAAATGAAGGCCTTAAGCGAAGAAATGCGCAGCCAGTCGGAAGAAATGAAATCGCAGAATGAGGAGCTAAAATCCAGCCAAGAGGAACTGCGCGCCCAACAGGATGAAACCCTACTGAAAAACCAGTTACTGGAAACACAAAGCCAACAGTTAAAAGAGGTGGTTGCCGAAGCGAAAGAAAAAGCGCAAGAGCTGCAACGAACCAATCAATATAAATCGGAATTTTTAGCCAATATGTCGCACGAGTTGCGAACCCCGCTAAACAGTATTTTGATTTTGTCCAAGAACTTGGCAGAAAATGACGGGCACAATCTTTCTCTCGATCAAGTCGAATCCGCCAGCGTTATCAGTGAAAGCGGCACACAATTATTGACTTTGATAAACGATATTCTCGACCTGTCGAAAATCGAAGCAGGCAAGTTGGAACTCGATAAAGAATTGTTTCAACTGCATAGCATGGTGACATATTTACAACGGGTGTTTTTGCCGCAATCGGAAAAAAAGCAGTTAATCTTCAGCATTGAAGTCAACGCGAACTTGCCTGAAAGTATTTATAGCGATAGGCAAAGGCTGACTCAAGTGGTGTCGAACTTGCTCACCAATGCCATTAAGTTCACCGACAGCGGTTCGGTAAAAGTCGTTTTTAGCAAAGTCGATGACGATTTACAGATCGAAGTGATCGACACCGGCATCGGCATTCCTCCCGATAAATTGGATCATATTTTCGGTGCGTTTCAACAGCTGGATGGTTCAACCAGCCGCAAATACGGCGGTTCCGGTTTAGGACTGGCGATTAGCCGTAATTTGACGCAATTGCTGGGTGGGAAAATATCCGTAACCAGTACCGTAGGACAGGGCAGTCGCTTTGTTATCCGCCTAAATAAACTGCTGGCCTCGTCCGAGATTAAGGCTGGGACGCAATTAGCCGAGCCGAAACCGTCAGCAACGGTTGAAACCGCCCTGCCCGACGGCAGCAATATTTTGTTAGTAGAAGACGACACCCGTTTATTGGCTATTTTGGGGCGCATGATTAGCGCTTTGGGCTATACGCCGGTCGCCGTCGAGTCGGCTGAACAAGGTTTATCTGTGCTGAGCAATACATCGTTTACCGGGATTTTTCTCGATCTGGGCTTGCCGAAAATGAACGGCATGGACATGTTAAAGCAGTTAAAAAGCAATCAAGCGACGGCGGCTATTCCTGTATTTATCATGTCTGGCGCGGAAGATACCGGCGAGGCAAAAATAGTGGGCGCGCTGGGCTTCTTGAAAAAACCTGTCACTCGCGACATTATCGTCAATGCGCTGAAAACAATGACGCAAACGGCACAACAAGCCGCTGTCCGGCAAGTTTTATTGATAGAAGACAATCCTATCGATAGCAAGTTTGTCGAAAATTTACTCAAAGATACCGGCATAAACATTGTTGTCGCCGGAACCGGCACTGCGGCGCTGCATCTCTTGCAAACACAACGCTTTGCTACGGTCATTCTCGATTTGCAACTACCGGATATGAGCGGTTTCGAGTGGTTAAATCAAGCGCATGATAATCTTAACCCGCCGCCTATCGTCATCTATTCGGCCCGCGAGTTGACCGAAAACGAAGTATTTGAATTAAAAGGCGTGACCGAAAGCATTGTCACCAAAGATGCGTTAAGCGACCGTTTGCGCGAGGAGGTATTGCATGCTTTGCAAGGCATTGCGCAGTCCGCTGCCATGCTAAATTCGGAGCAAATAGCGGACAAAAAATTGTTATTGGTCGATGATGATGCGCGTAACCTGTTTGCGCTGACCAAAGTGCTAAAAAGCAAAGGCTTTGAGGTTGAGGTGGCGCCCGACGCGAGCAAGGCCTTGGAATTATTGGCGCAAAACTCATTCGATGTTTTGCTGACCGACATTATGATGCCGGAAATCGACGGTTATGAGTTGATTCGTCGCGTACGGGCCTTGGGTTACGATCAATTGCCCATCGTTGCGATTACCGCTAAAGCCATGCAAGGCGATGGCGAATTATGCCTGCAAGCAGGCGCAAATGCGTATCTAGCTAAACCGGTCGATGTTGAAGACATAATCGGATTAATCGAACAGTTAACATGACCGCTTTAATAAAATGGAAAAATCATCACATTGAGGATGTAGAAGTTAATCAATTGCTTAATGCTTTGAATGAACGTTACGGCTATGACTTTACCGGCTATGCCAGGGCATCGTTAAAACGACGTTTGTTGGACTTAAAGCCGCAATTCGATGTGCGCTATTTGTCGGAACTGATACCGATAGTGTTGTATGACGAAACGGCGGCGCAAACGGTCATCAACAGCATTTCCGTGCCGACCTCGGAATTTTTCCGCGACCCTTGTGTCTGGAAATATTTACGCACGACTATTTTTCCGCAATTGGCCAGTTTTCCGCGTATTAACATCTGGCAAGCCGGTTGCGGACATGGACAGGAAGTTTATAGTTTGGCGATTTTGCTGCACGAAACCGGATTGCTGAAGCGAAGCCGGATTTTCAGTTCCGACATCAATCCGCTGTTTCTCGATCAAGCCCGCGCCGGTAGCTGGCCGATACGCAATATGCGGCAGTGGTGCGAAAATTATTCAAACGCCGGAGGCAACGGCATGTTTGCCGATTATTTTAATGAATTCGACAATATCATCGCCATTAACGACGAATTTAAACAATCGATAGCGTTTATTGAACATAATTTAGTCGTTGATGACGTGTTTAAAGAAATGCAGTTCGTGGCATGCCGTAACGTTTTGCTTTATTTCGGCAATAGCCTACAAGATCGCGTGGTCAATTTGCTGACCCGCAGCCTGGAACGTGGCGGTTATTTACTGCTGGGACGCGGCGAAAATATTGTAGACTTGACGAAAAATCACCCGCAACTGGAATTGCTAGGCGGTTCTTTACAGCTATATCGTAAGCTTATTGGTAACCATCAGAATGTATAAAATGTTAATTATTGGTTTTTCGGCAGGCGGCATGCCGCTGCTAAAGCGACTATTAGCGGCTTTGCCTAAAGAATACCCTTTGGCTGTTGCCATCGTGGCGCATCTGCCGCAAGACCAGGAAAGTAATCTTGCGCAACTGTTGGACGCAGTAACCGCCTTGCCTGTGACCATGGCGACGGACAAAGAACTTATTGTTGAGGGGCATGTCTATGTCGCCCCGCCTAATTATCATCTGCTGGTTGAACAAAACCGCCAATTTACTTTCTCTTCCTTCGCTTTGTCGGAAGATGAGCCGGTTAAATCCGTGCGGCCCAGTATCGATGTGTTGCTTAAAAGTGCTGCCGAAGTATTTGAATCCGATTTAATTGCAGTCATACTCAGCGGTGCAAACTCTGACGGCGCAGATGGTATGGTACTGGTCAAACAACTGGGCGGATTGTGTATGGTACTAAATCCGCATGACGCAGAATTCAGCATCATGCCGAATGCTGTTATTAAGCAAGTCGATGTGGATTATATTGTCGGCATAGAAGATATTATCAGTCTGTTGATCTCAGTGGACGAAAAATTATGACGACAACAGCCAAGATTCTTATTGTCGATGACAACCCGAACAATCGGCTTGCCATCCGCACTATTTTAAAAGGTATCGATGCTCAGCTGGACCAAGCCGGTAACGGTTTCGATGCCTTGACTATGGCAATTGAAAACGAATATGCGTTGATCTTACTTGACGTGCAAATGCCGGAAATGGACGGCTATGAAGTTTGCGAGCAACTACGCGCCGATAGTCGAACTGTCGATACGCCGGTGATTTTTTTAACCGCCGCCTACAAGGAAAATATCGACAAAATGCGCGGCTACAGCGCTGGGGCGACAGATTATTTGACCAAACCCCTGGACGATCATATTTTGAAAGCCAAAGTTCATGTGTTTTTGCGACTCTATCGACAATATCAACAACTACAAGAAAATAATGCAGCACTAAGCTTGGCCGCTTCAGTCTTTGAGTCGCAACAAGGCATTATGATCAGCAATGCCGACAACATCATTGTTCGAGTTAACAAAGCCTTTACTGAAATAACCGGCTACAGCAGCAAAGAAGCCGTAGGTAAAAACCCTCGGCTACTTAAATCGGGCCGTCACGACACCGACTTTTATCGGGGACTCTGGCAAAGCGTTCAAAATACGGGATCATGGCAAGGCGAAATTTGGAATAGACGCAAAACCGGTGAGATCTATCCCGAATGGCTAACGATAACCCCGGTTAAAAACGATAAGGCAATCACTCATTACATAGGTACGATGACCGACATCACCGAATATAAAATAGCCGAAGAAGAAATTCACCGACTGGCATTTTATGATCCGCTAACCGGGCTGCCCAATCGTCGCTTAGTAATGGAGCGCTTGCAATACGGGATAGATTTGTGCTCACGCGATGGCAAATTAATGGCGCTAATGATGCTGGACTTGGATAATTTCAAACCGGTTAACGACAGTTTAGGACATTTGGCCGGCGATGAACTTTTACAGCAAGTTGCCAAGCGCTTACTTGACCGCCTGCGCAATATCGATATGGTTGCCCGATTAGGCGGCGATGAATTTACCGTGTTATTGGAAGGCATCACTCATGCCGATGACGCAGCATCAGTCGCTAAAAGCATTATCGCCGATTTAAACAAACCTTTTTATTTGGATATTGATCGTAAACAAGAAGTTCGAATCGGCGTAAGCATTGGCATCAGCCTTTACGGAAAACATGGGAAATCGCCGGAGTTGCTCTTGGATCATGCCGATGCGGCCTTGTATAAAGCGAAAGATAACGGTCGCAATTGTTTCGCTTACTTTTCTGAAGACCTAACAATTGCGGCGCGTAAACGTATTGAATTGGAATCGCGGTTACGGCAGGTTATTGAGAATGACGAATTGCGAGTGTTCTATCAGGCTCAAGTGGACATTGCCACCGATAGGATTATCGGGGCTGAAGCCTTAATTCGTTGGCAAAACCCTATAGAAGGATTTACCTCGCCTTGGCAATTTATTAACTTCGCAGAAGAAACAGGGTTTATTGTCGCTATCGGCGAATGGATACTGCGTGAAACCTGTCGTCAAGGCAAGCAATGGTTAGATGCGGGATTATCGCCCATTGTTTTGGCTGTGAACGTTTCGCCGCACCAATTTCGTCGTAGCGATATGCCTGGAGTCGTTGCTAATGCGCTGAAGGAGACAGGGTTTCCGGCGCACTATTTGGAATTGGAAGTTACCGAAAGCGGTTTAATGGATAATCACGATAAAACACGACTTATGTTGGATAACCTACGCCAATTAGGTATTCAGCTTGCTATTGACGACTTCGGTACCGGTTATTCATCGCTGTCCTATCTTAAACACTTTCCGATTACTAAATTAAAAATCGACAAAAGTTTTATCGATGATATTCCGTACAAACAAGACGACATGGCAATCGCTACAACCATTATCGTCATGGGACACATACTCGGCTTCAAGGTGTTGGCAGAAGGCGTGGAAACGCCGGATCAACTGGCATTTCTTCAAGAAAAAGGCTGCGACAGTTATCAAGGCTATATCAAAAGCCGACCGCTCCCCGCGCAAGAGTTCGAGGAATTACTGCACAACCAGCAATCGATTCGTTAGCTTAAAAAGGCCGATTCAACTCCGAAGTACAATCCTAGTACTCAGTCAATCCTATTTTGACAGATAAAAGTAAATCCGTTCGTCCTGAGCTTGTCGAAGGATGATCGGATTTACTTTTAGCTAAACGATTTTTACACGACTTCCGATTTATCAGCTTCATTTCTTTCTAGGCGTTGCCGAAGCGATATAAACCATCGCCAATATTGAAAATATATAGGCCTGAATGGTTCCGGTCAGCAAACCGAGCACTTGCATCGCAACCGGGAAAAACAGCGGCGTAAAACCGAGCAAAATACCGGCAACCACGGTGCCGCTCATGATGTTACCGTAAAGCCTCACCGCCAAAGCCAAAGTGCGGGATAATTCGCCGATAATGTTAAACGGCAGCATGAACACATTCGGCTGACAATACTGCTTAAGGTAACGCCATAAACCGACCAGATAGATGCCGTAAATCGGCACGGCAATAAAAACAGTCAACGCCAATGCCGTAGTGGTCGATAACGACCCGGTCGGCGGCATAAATCCGGGAACGACCGCCAACACATTGGACACAAAAATAAACAAAAACAGCGTACCGATCAACGGAAGATAGCGTTCCGGCTCCTGCTGACTGAGTTCGCGAATTTGCTTGTTAACCTCGACGACAATCACTTCCAGCAGATTCTGAAATCTCGAAATAGGCGCATCTACCGATAAGCGGCGGGTAATCAAAAAACTGCCGACAACCAGCAGGGCCATTACCGCCCAAGTAAATGCCAAGGTAGCATTGATTTTGAAAATGCCGTATTGCCACAAAATGATCAGATCCGGATTATTCAGCATGGTAAGCCCTCGTTTTGTCGGATTACTATATCCCCTATTTTGGTCCTGTAGGTTCGCTCTAATTTCGCACCGGTAAAATGCGTCGCACCAATATAAATCGAAGAACAGTAAAGCCCAGCAAACAAATTAACGCATATTGCCAACCCAGCTTGACTACCGGAAAAAAACCGATAACCGCCAGTATATTACGAATCGCCAAACTGCCCAGCACCCAAACGGTCTGACGCTTAACTTCGGTCAGCCGACGCAAGGTTAACCAGAGTCCGCCGAAATACATGAGTCCCAATAGCGCCCCCCACAGCAAAACGCCGACAGCCAAGAAACCGTCAATCATCGCGGGTCTCCTCGCCGATCCAGCGCCAAGCATTGATGCAACCGAAGACCACGCCGACCAGCATCAAAGTCAGCGTCCATGACACTCGTCCCGGCCATTGCTTGTCCATCCATAATCCTAAGGCAATTCCTGCTACCGTGGGTATCGTTACCGCCCAGCCGATTAAGCCGAACATGCCCAGACCGAACCAGACATTATGGGATTTTTCCTTGCGCGCCTTAACCTTTCGCTTAACTTGCTGCTCAAGCGATTCGGTAAATTCGGATTTATGTTTGGACTCTGTCATTAACATTTACCCCTGCATTTGCGTAAAGCGACGAATCACACCGGCTTCCAATCGAGCCAATGCACAGCGTGCAGTGCGTTCTGCCTCATCCAGTTGCAGATAGCGTTGTTCCACCGTCTCCCGGAGCGTTTCCAGATTATCGCCCATCACCGCATTATAGGTAGAAATAAGCACCCTATGCCCGCATTTAACCAGCGTCCCTTCATCGATAGCGATAAACACTTCCTCCCCGGTTTCGGAAATATAGCTTAACACCCCCGGAATCAACGCGGCGACAAAATCGATATGCCGAGGCTCCAGGCAAAACGAACCGTTTTGGGCTTTGGCGATTATTTTCTGTACAGGTTCGTCGATCAGAACCTGATTAGGCAATAGAAGTTTTAAGCGCATCGTTTCATAATACACAATAGTTAAAGATTATCACCACGGAGAACACGGAGAGCACGAAGATTTAAATAACAAAACGTTTAATGCCATTTTTTAGCATGACTTCATTAAAATTGAGGCTTTCCGTTTAAGGCGGGACACATAAAGGCTTAACCGTTCGCCCTGAGCTTGTCGAAGCCTGTCATGAGCTTGCCGAATGGGGTGAGCGGTTAAGCCGATCATGGTTCGACAAGGCCTTTAGTCCTGAGCGCAGCCGAAGGGTCACCACGAACGGCTTAACCT
>JADHTX010000002.1 GCA_016784875.1 Methylobacter sp. | reverse complement strand
GCGGAAATCCAGGGTGGTGACATTAAGCCGCAGTACGTTGAGCAATTGCCCCAGTTCGTCGTGAATTTCACGGGCGATGCGTTTACGCTCTTCCTCGCGCGCCTCTTCGCGCTTGGCGGTTAATGAGCGCAATTGGGTACGCGATTCTTCCAGGCGGCGTTCGGTTGCTTTAAGCTCGGTAATATTATAGCCCATGACCAACGCACCGATAATTTGGCGCTCATTATCGTATTCCGCTATCACATGCATGTCATGACTGACCAGACTGCCGTCCGGCTTATGCC
The DNA here is from genome assembly GCA_016784875.1 of Methylobacter sp. Taxonomy (GTDB): domain Bacteria; phylum Pseudomonadota; class Gammaproteobacteria; order Methylococcales; family Methylomonadaceae; genus Methylobacter_A. The sequence goes on along the minus strand of JADHTX010000002.1, from coordinate 37,220 downwards.
ATTCCAGCAGTATGTGATCCGGCTTACCGCTGACCATCACCCGTTTTAAGCTGTCCATAAATTCATCGCACGGCATCAGCGAATTCCAAAACTCATTCGGGGTCTTGTTCCATACCGATTCCAACGGAATTCCGGTTTCATGCTCATAAGCCGGGTTGAGATAGGTGCGGCGGCAGTCCCGATCGTAACGCACGATCATTCCCGGCGAGTTCTCCGCCAGCGTACGGAATTCAAGCTCGCTTTTGCGTAGCATCGCCTCCATGCGTTTGATGCCGGTAATATCATGACTGATCGAAAGTACGCTGACGGCCCGGTCGTCTTCGTCGAACTCCGGTACCAGGAACATGGTGCGGTAAACAGGTTTACCCTCTTGATCGGACATTTCCACCAGCAGATCGTCCGTTTTTCCCGAATCCATCGCCTGTTGCAGGCGCGCGGTATATTCCTCAGAGGAAGGCGATATTAGCCGCCAGTATTCCAGCGGGGTTTTGCCCAGCGCTTCGCCCATTTGCATGTCCACTGCTTTGGTATAAGCCCGATTGAAGTACACTCGTCGGCATTCCCGGTCATAACGCACGATCGCATCCGGCGAGTTTTCCGCCAGGGTCCGGAATTCGCGCTCTCGGCGCACCAGTTCCTGTTCCAGCCGTTTCTGTTCGGTGTAATCCCGGCCGATCGCGATAGCCCCGACAACGTCTCCGTTATCGTTCAACTCCGGCGCTATCCTGATAAAATCATGAAGCGCCCGATGACCGCCGAGCGGCTCACTGACCAACTCGAATTCCGCTGTTTCGCCGGTTGCGATGACTTGTTCCAACAAGCTCTGGTAACGCAACATCTCCCGGTTTTTCGGGAACAGGTCATCGATACGCTTGCCTGCCGCCGTTTCGGCGCTCAGTCCCAAGGTGCGCTCCAGCACCGGATTCAGGTAGAGTATCCGGGTTTCGCGGTCGTAACGAATGATGTTATCCGGCGCATTTTCGGCTAAGGTGCGAAATTCGCGCTCGCGCAACGCCAACGTTTCTTCCGTCCGCTTGCGCTCGTCTATTTCCTCGCGCAGCAAGCGGTTAGTGCTGCTAAGTTCCAAGGTGCGCTGCCTGACGCGCTGTTCCAGTTCCGCTTGATAAGCTTGCAATTGCTCGTTTTTAGCTTGCAGTTGCCGCTGCATGTTTTTCAAGTTGAGATGGGTGCCGACCCGCGCGACGACTTCATCAATCTGCATGGGCTTGGTGATGTAATCGACGCCGCCCACTTTGAAGCCGGTGATTTTATGTGCGGTCTCCGCCAATGCGGTCATAAAAATTACCGGTATATCGGCTGTCTCGGCATTGTTCTTCAATCGGCGGCAGACTTCGAAACCGTCCATCCCCGGCATCATCACATCCAGCAAAATCAGGTCCGGCTTTACAAAGGCGGCGCGTTGCAGGCCCTCCATTCCGCCCTGAGCCACCACCACCCGATAGCCGCGACTCTCCAGGCTTTCCACGACTACGCCCAGATTAGTCGGGGTATCGTCGACAATCAAGATGGTGCGGTTGTAGGCTTTAGAGGCCTCTGAGCTAATCATTGATTACTCCTTATTCAGTATGGTTTCGAACTCGGCATACGGCATGGGTTTTCCGAACAGGTAGCCTTGTACGGCATGACACCCGTGCATGCTAAGGTAATCGGCTTGTTCGCGGGTTTCGACGCCTTCGGCAACCAGTTCCAAATGCAGGGCTTGGGCGATAAAAATCATAGCTCTGACCAACTCGGATTTGTCCTGATCGGATGGAATATCGCGCACAAAGGACTGATCGATCTTGATCTGTCTGACCGGGAAGCGGTTCAGGTAACTCAGCGCCGAATAACCGGTGCCGAAATCGTCGATGGAAATCGCCAACCCCATCTCATCGAAAGCATTCAATACATCGAGAATCTCGTTGCTGTTGTCCAGCAGCAGGCTTTCGGTGATTTCCAGTTTCAGCCATTCCGGTCGGCATTGCGCTTCCTGCAAAATGCTCTGCACCGAGGCCAGCAAATCATTTTGGAGAAATTGACGGGTGGAAAGATTGACCGCAATCTTGAACGGTATCGAGCGGCCTCTGTTCCAGGTTACGGCGGCCCGGCAAGCCGCCTGCAACACCCATTCGCCGATGCCGACGATCAGGCCGCTGTCTTCCGCTACCGGGATGAATTTGTCCGGCGTCACTATGCCATTCTTACCCCAATTCCAACGCAGCAATGCCTCGGCGCCGATTATCCGACCGGTGGACAGGTCGACTTGCGGTTGGTAATACAGTTCCAGTTCGTCATTAGTGCGCGCATAGCGCAATGCCCCCTCCAGCGCCATGCGTTCGGAAGAATGCACGGTAAGCTCCCGGATATAGAACTGAAAATTATTCCGTCCCAGCTTCTTGGCATGGTACATCGCCGAATCGGCATACCGGAACAGGGCGTCAACGTCGAGGCTGTCGCGCGGATACAGGGCAATGCCGATGCTGGCGGAAATAAACAGCTCCTTATCGGAAATATCGAAGGGTTGGTCAAAGAGTTTAATGATCTTGTCGGCCATAGCCGCCATGTCTTCATCCGCTCCCAGCAGCGGCAGCAAAATCGCAAATTCGTCCCCGCCCAGACGGGCAACCATGTCGCAACCGCGCGTACACTGCTGCAAGCGCTCGGCGGCGGCGCTCAATAACAAATCGCCCATATCGTGCCCGAGCGCATCGTTGATATGCTTGAACCGATCCAAGTCCAGCAGCATCAAGACGAACCGATTGCCGTACTGAGACGCATCGCTGATAGTTCGGCGCATGCGTTCGGCAAGCAGCGCCCGGTTGGGCAGATTGGTCAGCGCGTCATAAAAAGCCAGGCGATGGATACTGCGCCGGTACTGGTCGATCTCGGTAATGTCGCGGCCCACGGCCAGTACGCTAACCATTCCGCCATCGACGCCGAACTCGGGAGTCAGACGGATATAACTGACGATCCGCCGACCTTCAGCCGATTGCCAGATTAATTCGAAATCAGTCGGCTGCGCATCGGCAAATAACAGCCTGATACGCTTTTCATATTCGACTGCCGAAGCGCCGCCGGGATACTCGGTCGGCGTACAGTTGAGGATTTTCCCGGTCTCCCCGCCTAATTCTTCGATCATTTTGGGATTGGCATACAAGCGCCGACAGTTCCTGTCGTAACGGGCAATGGTATCCGGAGTATTTTCCACCAGCGAGCGATATTGGCGCTCGCTTTCCAGTAACGCCGCTTCGGCGCATTGCCGTACCCCGACTTCAGCCTCAAGCAAACGGTTGCTGGAGCTCAGTTCGCCGGTGCGCTCCGCCACCTCCCGTTCCAGTTCCTGCCGGTGCTGTTGCAATTGCACGTTTTGCAACTCAAGCTGCTTTTGCATTTGGCTCAAGTTAAGATGGGTGGCGACCCTCGCAAGCAGTTCGCCGATACGCAAAGGCTTGGTAATGTAATCGACGCCGCCCGCTTCGAATCCCGCCAGTTTGTTATCCTCCTCCAGCAGGGCGGTCATAAAAATCACCGGAATATGCCGGGTATCGGCATTGGCTTTTAATCGCCGACAAATTTCAAAGCCGTCCATCTCCGGCAGCAATACATCCAGCAGGATAATATCGGGCCGGACGAAAACGGCGCGCTGCAAGCCTTCTTCGCCTTCCCGGGCGATAACCACCCGGTAGCCGTGAGCTTCGAGATGCTCGACCGCCACGCCCAAGTTGGCGGGAATATCGTCAACGATCAGGACAGTGGACACTGCGGATAAGGTTTCATTAGTCATGAACGGTACCGGTACTGTTAATATAGCGTTGCACAAAATCCAAAATAGCTTTGGATTGATAGCCTTGCGCTAAAGTCCGCAGCTGCGCGGCAAACGGGCGATAGCGTGGATCGAGTTCCTCCAGATGCGCGGTTTGCCGGATAATATCGCGCATACTGCCTTCCTGCGCCAGACGATGCAAGATAGTCATTTCCTCAAGCGGCGGCACAACCAGCGGTTCGTTGGCTCGGTATTGCGGCAACAATTCGGTTTCAGGCAGCAATCCCCTGTTTTCATTGCCGTTACCAACCACCAGCACACGCCGACGCAAACCTTGATATCCGACGATAGGTTGTTCCGCATCCACACTATTGTCGCAGAGCTCTACAACCGAAATATCCAGGTCGAACCAAAAGGTACTGCCCTCGCCGACCCGGCTGGCGACCTGAATATCGCTGCCCATCATGCGCGCCAGCTCTCGGCTGATCGGCAATCCCAGGCCGGTGCCGCCGGTCCGATGCTGCCAATCCCCGGCTTGCTCAAAAGCGTGAAAAATGGTTTCCAGTTGCCCGGCGTCAATGCCGATACCGCTATCTTGAACTTCAAAGCGCAACCGCCCCGGCTCCAATACCGTCACTTTCAGGCTGATTTGGCCTCGTTCGCTGTATTTGACGGCGTTGGACAGCAAATTGAGCAGCACCTGCCTTAACCGCTTTTCGTCAGCGCGTATTCCTGCCGGCACATCAACTGCAATATCGCAAACAAATGCCAGCCCCTTCTGCTCCGCCTTGATAGTGATGATGCTGGCGAGATTGCGCAGGAAACGCGCCAATGGGATATCGCTCAAACTCAGCTCCTGCTTGCCCGCCTCAATTTTGGCAAAATCGAGAATATCGTTGATCAGGTTCAGCAAATATTCGCCGCTTTGCCATATAACGTTCAGCATCGTGCTGTGGCGTTCGTTATCCCTGTTTTCCCTCAACAATATCTGGGCGTATCCCATAATGCCGTTCAGCGGCGTACGCAGTTCGTGGCTCATCCGCGCCATAAATTCGCTACGCAATTGCGCCAGCCGTTCGGCCTCGGCCAGAGCTTTGTCCCGCGCCGTCTCCATCGCTTTACGGTCGCTGATGTCGCGGGCGATACCCACCGTTCCCAATACGCTGCCGTCCTCGTCTAAAACCGGCGCCTTGAACGATTCCACCCAGATCAAGTTATTACGCGCATCGACAAACAGTTCTTCCCTTGTTTTGCGCAGACCGGTCGCCATGACCTCCAAATCGCCGGAGCGGTAAGATTCGGCATATTCGCTCGGCCAGCAGTCCAAGTCGGACTTGCCGACCAAATCTTCCATCTCATAGGAACTAGCCGCTGCCAAGGGTTGGTTGACTACCAAAAACCTGTTTTCCCTGTCTTTAAGCCAAGCCATCATCGGCAAGGTATCGATAAGAGTGCGCAAATAGCGCGTCTGTTGCCGTAATTTTTCGGTGCGTTCCAACACCCGCCGCTCCAAATCGGCGTTTAGTGCGCGAATTTCATCCTCGCTGCGTTTGCGTTCGCTAATGTCGCGCACCAGCGCTAGACCGTACGTCTTGCCGTCGTATTCGAACTGGTTGGCATTGATCTCGACCGGGAATATGCTGCCGTCCTTGCGCCGATGAGAGGCGTCAAAAGATTGCATGGTTCCGATTTCGCGCTGCCGTTGCCAGACTTCTCCCACCATTTCCAGCGTCCAGCCCGGCCCGATGTCCATGACCGACATTGTCAGCAATTCGTCGCGGCTGTAGCCGAGCGCCCGGCAGGCGGCTTCGTTGACGTACAGGAAACCCGCATCGTCGTCCATCATATAAGCGGCTTCGTGGACTTTATTCAATGCTTGGCTCATCAGCGCAATATCATGTTCGGCGCGTTTGCGTTCGGTGATGTCTCGGGCCAACGCGATGCTGGTCGGCCTGCCTTCGTAGTCGAAAACCTTGGCATTGATTTCCACCGGGAAGATATGCCCGTCCTTAGTTTTATGACGACGCTCGAATACGGTCAGGTCGGTGGCGTCTATCTCGCTCTGGAGGTTTGTCATGTCTTTCGGGTCGGCATCGGGGTCGATGTCGTAAACCGTCATCCCCAGCAATTCTTCGCGGCTGTAACCCAAAGCCCGGCAAGCTTCATCATTGACGCTGATGAAGCCGAGGCTCGGCAGGTTGATGATATAGACGGCTTCGCCGACCTGGTTCAGCGCGAAATCCATCAGCCATAAGCGGCGTTCGGCCTGCTTGCGCTCGGTCATGTCGCGGCCGATGGCCAGCGCGCCGATGACTTCGCCGCTCCGGTCGTATTCCGCGACGAAGCGTATGTTATGAATCTCATGCGAGTTTTTGTTCGGGATGGGTACTGTGCGTTCCATTTCTCTGCTTTCGCCGTCGGCGAGAACAGCATCCAGCAGCTGTGCGTAATCGTCGTATTCGCCATGCGGAAACAGTTCCCGGACTTTGGTGCCGAGCATGTCCGCAGCAGTGACGCCCAAGGTTCTTTCGAGTACGTGGTTGACGTAAACGAGCCGTCCCTCCCGGTCGTAACGAAGAATATTATCCGGCAGGCTTTCCGCCAGGGCGCGGAATTCGCGTTCGCGGGCGGCCAGCGCATCCGCCGCCTGCTTGCGTTCGGTGATGTCGCGGGCAATGGAAATGACGCTCACCACTTCTCCATGCGCGTTGAACTCGGGCGCATAGCGGTTATGGAAATAATGTAACTGCCCGTCAACGCCCATGCATTCCACCTCGCTTTCGGCAGGCAGGCTCGTTAAAAGCACTTGCCGAATCATTTGCATCAGCTTGTCCGCTTCCTCGTCGCTGAGTATTTTGGCTTCCGACGGCGTGGAATTCAGCAGGGCGTCAGACGGCCTGCCGACCAGACGCGCCACGGCCGGGTTGGCATAAATACGGCGGCAGTCTTTGTCGTAACGGAAGATCAGGTCCGGCGAATGTTCGACCAGGACGCGAAATTCCTGTTCCCGTTGCAGCGTTTGCGCTTCCATATATTTGCGTTCGGTGATGTCCTGCACCGTGCCTAGCGAACGCAGGGGCTTGCCGTCATCAGCATAAGCGGTTTCGCAACGTTCGAGGACATGCTTGACCCGCCCGTCAGGCATCAGCAGGCGGTGTTCGATTTGGTAAGGTTCCCGGTTTTTCACCGAATCGACATAGACGCGGTTGACAGTCTCCCGGTCATCGGAATGAATGATTTCAATAAAGAATTGATAGGAAGCGCCGAACTGTTCCTGGTCGATCTCGAAGATGCGGAAGATTTCATCCGACCAACTGAGGGCATTTGTCTCCAAATCCAGCTCCCAACTGCCGACATGAGCGATGCGTTGGGCCTCGGTCAGCGTTTGCCGACTTATGCGCAAGGCATCGTCCATTTGCTTGCGCTCGGTGATGTTGCGGGACATCACGACGAACCTGGGCTCTTCCCCGGTAACCGCAGGCTTGGCGGCAACGGAAAGTTCGAACCAACAATCGCCGTGCGGCAACGACAGCAACAGCTGCTTGCCAAACGATATGCTTTTTTCGTGGGCTTCGCGCAACGCCGCCAGGCAAACCGCTGCGGCATCGGCAGACATAACCTCGGCCACGGTCCTGCCCAGCAGCTGTTCGGCAGGCGCGGCCAGCAAATCCGATTGCGGCGAATGGCAATCGTAATAACGGCCGTCCAGCCCGACTTCGAACATCAGGTCGGGGATCGCATCCAGCGTGGCCTGCAATTTGTTTTTGGCTTGCAGCGCCTTGGTATTAAGCTTTGCCAGTCGGCGATGGGAGCGGCGCAAACGCACCAGGAAAAAGGCTGTTCCGACCAGCATGATGACGCTGCCGCCGAGTACGGTCCATAGCCAGCGCCGTTCAAGCGATTGGCGCTCAAGTTTCGCTGCCTGTTGCTGGTTGCGGCGGTTGAGTTTATCGATCTCGCGTTGCTTGCTTTCGGTTTGGTAGCGCCGCGTCAACTGCAACACCCGCATGGCGGCAGTGTCTTTTGCCATCTTGGCCGCCAACTCGCTTGCTTCGCGCATAAACCGGTAGGCTTGATGATGATCGCCGTTGGCGGCGGCGATCTCCGCCAGCCGTTTCGCGCTATCGGTCAGATACACAGGCACGCCGATTTCCTCGGCCAAGGCATAAGCCTGTTCGACATCGCGGCGCGACCCGACGTCATCGCCCAGCGCCATCCGGCTCCTGCTGCGGGCGTTCAGCGTCCACCACAGGCCGATCTTGTTGGAATAGCGTTGATAACGCGCGACGGCTTCGTCTAATAGCGGCAAGGTTTCGGCATGACGGCCTTGCAGGCGCAAGGTATCGGCGAGTCCATACAAGCCGAAATTCAGGTTAAAAGGGCTGCCGACTTCATGAAAAATCGCAATCGCTTCGCGAAGCTTCCGCTCCGACGCTTTTAAATTGCCAAGTCCCCTGGCGCATTGCCCAAGCCCCATCAGCGCATAGGCTTGCATCAATCCGGAACCAGTGAGCTTTGCTTGCTCCAGCATCCGTTCATACTGTTCGAGAGCCTCGGCATAGCGCTCGCTCTGCTCGTAGGTAATTGCCAAGCCGTGATGGGCATAGGCCAGCACCAGCGGATTGTTGCTTTGCCGGGCAATGTCCATGGCCTGCAGGGCCATGGTGACCGATTCGTCGAATTGGTTGAAACGGCGATACATCATCGCCATTCTTAGCAGCGCCTCGCCGAGCAGGTCCGGCCTGTCCACGCCATCCAATACGGCCAGAGCATGATCCGCGGCGGCAATGGCATCATCGATCTTAGCCTGATTGACCGCATTTAAGGCGGTATTCAGATCCGCTTCGGCTTGGCCGACCGGGTCATTATGCTGCCTAGCGATTTCCATCGCTTGCCGGATATGCAGCGCGGCCTTGTCGGTTTCCGCCAGATTCATTTCGATGCGCGCCAACAGATTCAACAGCCGCGCCCGATCGGCGGGCGTGGCCTCGGCGGGAAGTTCGACTTGCAGGCGTTCGGCCTCGGCGTAGGCGCGTTGCGTGTCGTTTTCCGCCAGCAAACGTATCTCGTCCGCTTTATTGCGCCATTGCTCCAGTGCATTATCGGCGTAGGCCGCGCCACTCAGCGCGAAAAGCAATATAAGCGCGCAAGCTTTGCTCGCCCATCGTATAACATGCAGGTAAAAATTGAGCTCGATTCTTAAACTTACTATAGTTCCCGCGCTCGGGCGAGGGAACTCAGTCGGCAACGCTCTCGGCAACCGCTCCTGCGTTGCTCTCGATCGCTGTTCCCTACGCGATTCTACCTCCCCCATCCATGGGGTCTTACCTCCTGCATAACCCACAGGGATGCGGCGACCGCGATTGCTCCATGCAATTTTGCGGCATTGCCTCCATCCGTGGAGGTCAATGCAGATATTGCATAAGACTATGAATGGCCTGTAGTAGAGCAACGCAGGAGCGATTGCCGAGGAACAAATATCTGTCCATGCAGTCGCAGCGTTGCGTGATGTCGGCGCGTCCTGCACGGCATTTCCACGTAGAGCGTGGGAACGATAAAAACGGTCCGCCGTCGCCATTAAAACCTGACAGTCATCGTCGCACCGACCTGGGTGTCGTTAATCCAGGCGCTCTGCGGACGGGTTTTTACGCCGTAATAGGACGTGCGCAAGGTATTCAGCAAATTCATGCCTTCAAGCGTCAATGTGAAATGGTCGTTAATGCGATAGCCTAGCGAAGCATCCAGCCAGCCGTAGCCGTCGGTATAAACCGGTAATGCGCCGACGCCGACGATATTGCTGATACCGCTTAAAAACGTGTCGCGCCAATTATAGGCGACCCGGGCCGAAAACGGGCCTTTCTCGTACATGCCGATCAGGTTGTAGCTGTGTTTGGACAGGTTTTGCAACGGCACTTTTTTGCCCAAAATGCTGCTCGGCGTTTTGCTGTCGATAAAGGTGTAATTGGCCTGTAAGCCGAAACCTTTTAGCCAATCCGGCAGGAAATCGTAGAACTGCTGGTAACCGGCTTCAAAACCGTTGATCGTGGCGGCGGCGCTGTTTTGCGGGCGGCTGACCTGGTAGGTGAAGCCGTCGTGAACTTCGGGATTGCTGACGGTAGTGACAAAACCGTCGACCTGCTTAAAAAATCCGGTCAGGTGAATCGAGGTGGTCGAGTTAAAGTATTTTTCCACCGCCAAGTCGAAATTGTCGGAACGAATCGGTTTCAGTTCAGGATTGCCTGCGCCGCCCTGGTTTAACGACGGTGTGATGGTGTTGCGTATTAATGTCAGCGACGGCGACAGTTGATCGAAGTTTTGCCGGGTAATGGTTTGGGAGGCAGCAATCCGCACATATAAGTCTTCGCCAAGCTTATAACGCAGATTCAGGCTGGGTAGATAGTCGAAGTCGGTGCTTTCGATGTTGATGGGCAGAACTGCGCCGCCGCTGGGCGCCGACTTGCTACCGGTCACCGACTCCAACGTTCGTACCACGCGAAGGCCTATATTGCCATCCAGAGGAAAATCTGCTGCTTCGAATTTGCTCATCAGGTAGCCTGCTTGGGTTTCCTCACTAATACCCCAAACCCCAAGCGGATTACCGGCAGAGGGAATCGGCGCACTAATGCCGAAAGCATTGCGCAATCCTGCCGCATCTCGAACCGAATCCAGGTTACCGACGATGAAACTGCCTATACTGCTGCCCTGTCCGCTCAAAAAACCCTGAGCCGGGTTAACCGTGACGTAACCCGCTTTGTCCGCCGCTGAAATGCCGGTCACAGCGGCATCGGCAAAAATAAGGCCTGGAGCGTTATCGGCATTGCGCTTGGCATAACGGAATCCGGCGGAAATGGACTTAATGAAGCCGCCGGAAAAATCATAATCACCATCGAACTGGGCGGCGGACAGCTCCCCGCTAAACGGCCGGGTACGGTAGGCAAGGCTTGCATATTGAAAATTAGCGGGATTGAGCAAATCGGTGCCGCCTATACTGGTACTCGGAACCTGTCCTGACAAATCCTGATTAAATGTCGCCGCCGTGCCGCTCATCACCGGCCCTGAGAAAAACAGGTTGTTAAAACTTTTGGTGTAGCTGAGATCGGCTTTGAGGGTCAGCGCGTCTTTGTTCCAACTGCCGCCGAACGCCCCCTGTTGCGTTCTGTCCACCGTGTCTCGGGCAAAACTGAGAATGGATATGGGCGCGTTAGTCCAACTGATGCTTTGCAGGTCATTGGTACCGGGAAAAACGCTGGGACTGCCTGCGGTAAAAGTCGACGACGGCGAGACGTTAATCTGGTAGGAATTCTGGATGGTCTTAAATTCCGCATAGTTGCCTTCGGCATAAAGCTCAAGCGCATCCGTCGGTCTCCATTGCAACATCAGACTACCGCCTGTTCGTTCGCGATGCCCGAGACTGCTGGTTTCGGAGGTGCCGTTGGGCGCAAAAACCGTTTGTCCGGGAATAATATTTGTGCGGGCAACGGGATTACCGGTGCTTTTCTGATCCTCCCGCCAAGCGCGCCGTTGATAAGCGAAGTTCACTAATGCGCCGAATTCGCCGAAGCTTTCGGTTTGCCAACGGTCGCTCAGCAAGGTGGAGAATTGCGGCTCCTGCTTGTCTACCAGATCGCCGTGTATTCCCCGTACCGTGCCGATCAATTGCCTGCCTTCAAAGTCGAAGGGCCGCCGCGTCCGCAGGTCTATGGTGCCGCCGACGCCGCCTTCGATATGATTGGCCGAGGACGTTTTGTAAACATCAAGCCCCGCCAGCATTTCAGAGGGTATATCGGCAAAATCGAGAGTGCGCCCCGAACCGGCGGTAAAAATCTCCCGTCCGTTCAACAAGGTTTCCATCTGGGTGAGACCGCGGATTGCCACTCCCGCGCCTTCGCCCCGGTCGCGGAGAATCTGGACGCCGGTGACGCGCGAAAGCGCATCGGTGACGTTGATATCCGGAAGTTTATTGATGCTGTCGGCGACCACTGAATCGACGATTTCCATTCTGTTGCGCTTGATTTCTTGGGCCGAGGCAAGGCTGGTGCGTTTGCCGATGATTAGAACGTCCTCAAGAGCAAGAATTTCGGCTTTGTCGGTGGAATTGCCGTTCTGGGCAAATGACGATACCGATTTGACAACAAACATGGTCAAAATGCTAAGCCTCGATAAGTGATTTAGTCTTGTATTCATATATAAAGGTGTATTTCGCCTGATCGCAGGACGTTATCAGTCATCGTGACCGCATTTATTAAGGATCAGCCAAATAAGACAGCGACCATATGCCGTCTCCACACAGGGATGTCGGCTGCTTTGTTACTACCTACGTTGACGCCGACTACTGGATTGCAACGTAAGGCGCTTCTCCTGTGTATCTCGATTATATTTTAGTCAAACCGGCAACGTCTGCGGTAAAAATAACAAAATGGGAAATACTCCGCTTCCATAATATTGATTTAATTAAATATTTCATAATTATAATTGCCTTTTTCCGGCATAAACCGCCCATTATCTTGCAATCCAAGGAGGAAACAAAACGAAATGAATACTATAGATTGTAGCTTTATAGTGTTCATTTTGGCTAGATGTGCAGCCGACTTATAATAAAAAGGATTAGTAAAAATGAGAGTTTCTTTTGCCAAGGCATTGAAAAACACTAGAAAATCGCGAGGCCTAACCCAGGAAGATTTCTCCGACGTTTCCAGCCGCACTTATTTAAGTATGCTTGAAAGAGGCAAAAAAAGTCCCACTCTGGACAAACTCCAAATCCTCGCCCAAACCATTGGCATTCATTGCTTAAGCCTGATGACCTTGACATACATGTATGACGAAAATGAAAAAGATCTGGATACGCTGCTGTTGCTTATCAAAAACGAAGTCGAAAGCGTGGAGCAAAAAATAAAAAAAAGACTTTAACAACTTAACCTAACCGTTTGAAAATACAATATAACAGGCATTTTTTCACACGTTTTTTTGTTTATCGGCAGAGATAATTGAACGTTAATCAACTCCCGGCTATTTGCGCAATCGTCTACGAGAACTCAGCCGCCCGGCTGAGATAATTAATTATTTCATGGCTCACTGGAAAAATGCCGAGAACTACGTCGCGCTGATCGACGCCAATCGCATCTACTACCTGCTAGAGCGTGAACGCATCCATTTTCTGCTGATCGACGAAACCGGAGCAAAGGGCTGAATGAAATTTCAGCCTGTTTAGTGCAATATGCCCGTGAAACATGCAGTGGTTGAAAAAACTGTCGTAACGCTTATAACCCTAACCGCGTGGACTTAACGTGACAACGAAAACTATCGTAAAAAACACGGACAACTTTGAACGCAACCTCGGTAGCATAGAGTCATTCTCTGTGGAAACCGAAGCACAACGTGATTGCTATGCGCTGCCTGATCAATGACTTTTTACCGTTTTCCTTATTTTCAGCGATTTTCAGGTATGGGCCGTCCTGCTCGGTCTATCGAAGCGGTTAAGCCGTTACGGCTTGTACCCAATAGGGAGTTGCCAGAATAGCCGCCGTCAGATTATCCGGTAATATACGAACACTACGATGAGGCCATCTGCCTACTATAGGGTCCTTACGCCTTTTTACGTTGAGCGGATTTTTAGAAAGTGTATGATAATCCACACCCGATTTCCGCCCAGATGTGGCCCGATTACGGACGCCGATAGACTCACCGTCTTTGTTAACACTGACGTTGTATCGACTTGGCCATATCACTCTGGGCAGAACATTAATTTTATCGGCAATCGCTTTTCCCCTTTTGGATACAGCTTTTGTAAGACATTTACCAGCAAAGGGCCATGCCCAATTGAGTAGACATCCGTCTAAGCGCCCCTCCTTGTTTACGCAAGGCGGCGATGATGTCGGCGTTATACCGGTCTTTAGGGTTGGCTTTTTTAGGGCTGTTTAATGATTTCATGCGCTATACGATAGCGAACTAAAGTACCAATGTAAATACTTTAATACAAATATATTTTTCGCGCCCCCCGTAACCCTGCTTAATTAACACTAAAGTAATGTATACATGTATGTATTTTACTAAAAAAACAAAAGGATTCATGAGTTTATGCTAACTGGGCCAGAAAATTCCACCGGCAAAGCTGTCCAAGTTAGCCCAGCTAACTTGGACAGCTTTGCCGACAGAATCGAGCTATTAATTAGCGTTGCAGGAAGCGGCTCTGAGTTTTCCAGGAAGTGCGGAGTATCCGATTCCACTGTCAGAAAATGGAGGAACAGCGAGTCAGATCCAACAAGAAAGCGCTTGCTTGCTATTGCAGAAGCGTTTGATGTTACTTTAGTGTGGCTCTTGACTGGTGAAGGGGACATGCATATGCCGCCAAAGCCAAAGCTTCAGTACGAGCTGAACAGCAGCCCGTCTGTATCAGTAAGTAATAGTGTAAAAGAGGTAGCACCGGAAAGTCATAGCGCCGGAAGTCGGCCTGCTGAAGCTGACACGGCATGGGATGGCTTTGCGTTAGTCGCCATGTATGACGTCCAGGCCTCGGCAGGTCACGGCAACAACGTAGATTCAGAGTTGCAAATGGGCCAACTGGCATTTAAAAAATCGTGGTTAAGAGAAAAGGGCTTGGAAGTCGGCCATTTAGCTATAATCACAGCTAAAGGCGATTCAATGGAAAGGACAATTTATGATGGAGACATATTATTAGTCGATACGCGCATCGACAAAATAATTGATGACTCAATATATATTATTGAGCGAGTAGACGATCATTTGATCGTAAAAAGGCTACAGCAGCAATTTGATGGCTCAGTGTCGATAATAAGCGATAACCCAAGGTACAAAGAGCAGACCCTAAGCCCGGAACAAGCGAAAACCTTAAAAATAGCAGGAAGGGTTTGCTGGTACGGACACGAAATCTAAATCAGGAGAAAAGTGTTTTTTAAATGCTTTTTAAACGTTTAAACAATGATTTTTAAATATCGCAAATCAACTGTATCAAAGCACCAAAAAACCCGTTTTTATTGCAAACTCGAACAGAAAGCAAAAAACGCTCCAACGCTATATTTATATATCGCTATATAACGCCTCGCCTTTATCGCATTCCCTTTCAACCGACTATCGACTGAACCTCATCGGCAGCTCTCGTTTGATTTTGCCGGTTCTTAGTCTGCAAACCGATTTTTTACGGCATCGATTCTACCTGCATTACCATAAAACCGGTGCCGCCTGCCTGCATAGCGGAATATCTCCGGTACTTTATGACATCAATATAAACCGCGTTGGATAACCTAATTATCGATAAAGTTTTTCAGGTCGTCAGACAGGGAAATATTCATAGTTGACATACAATTACCTAAGCAAAAGTGGCAAATAATTGCATTATGAAAAATGCTGTTAAACCGTCTATAAAAACTTGGAATCCTCTGGTTCCAGAGGAAGGCATTAATGAAATGTCCATTTCAATGCATAAATGGCGCGCCCGAGACGATTCGAACGTCCGACCACAGCCTTCGGAGGGCTGTACTCTATCCAGCTGAGCTACGGGCGCGTAATGCGTATTCTAACCGATCGGCGCTGCAATTACGACAACATTGTTTTCAAGTGCGCCAGACTCGCTTTGCCGCGCTCCTTGATGACTTCCGGGGCCAGCTGTTTTTTGTTGACCCATTCCAAATCATCGGCAGGCAATTCGCTTAAAAACCGGCTGGGCTCGCATTCGGCGATTTCGCCGTAGCGTTTGCGATGGGTGCAGTAGCTGAAGGTGCAGGTGCGCTGGGCTCGGGTGATGCCGACGTAGGCCAGACGGCGCTCTTCTTCTATGTTGTCGGTTTCGATGCTGTTTTGGTGGGGCAGGATGTTTTCTTCGATGCCGATCAAAAATACGTGCGGAAATTCCAGTCCCTTGGCGGCATGCAGGGTCATCAGGCTGACCTGATCGCTGGCCTCGTCTTCCTGATTGCGCTCCATGATGTCCATCAGCATGATTTTGGCGACGATTTCCGCCAGCGGTTTCTGCCCGTCGGTTTCCTTGTCGGCAACTGCTCCATGCGTTGCTCTACCTCCGGCATCCCTGCCGTCGTCGGCAATGCGTCTCAGCCATTCAAGCAGCTCGTAGACGTTTTTCAGTTTGCGGTCGGCGGATTCCTTGGTTTTGCTTTCTTCCTGCAAATATTGCGGATAACCGATTTGGTCGATGATCTGTTCAATGACCGCAAAGGTGTCGCCCCGGTCGATACGGTCGGCAGTATCGATGACCCAGTCGCGAAATTTTGCCAGCCGGTGCATGGCTTTTTCCGATAATTTTTGGCTTAAGCCGAACTCGGTGCAGGCCGCAAACAGGCTGATTTGGCGCTCGTTGGCATAGGCGCCGAGCTTTTCCAAAGTGGTCGGGCCGATTTCCCGCTTGGGGGTGTTAATGACGCGCAAAAATGCCGCATCGTCATTCTGGTTAACAAACAAACGTAAATAGCCGAGGATGTCCTTGATTTCCGAATAGGCGAAAAACGAGGTGCTGCCGCTGATGAAATACGGGATGTTATTTTCCCTTAAGCCCTTCTCGAACAAGCGGGATTGATGATTGCCGCGATATAAAATCGCATAGTCCTGGTAATTGCTGCCGGTCTTGAATTTATGATGGATGATTTCAGAGACGATCTGCTGGGCTTCAATCAATTCGTCTTTATGGCTTAAAACCCGTAGCGCATCGCCGTAACCCAACTCGCTCCACAGGCGTTTTTCAAAGGCATGGGGATTGTTGGCAATCAGCTGGTTGGCGACTTTCAGGATACGCTGGGTAGAGCGGTAATTCTGCTCCAGCTTGATGACTTGCAGTCGGGCGTAGTCTTTTTGCAGTTGCGCCAGATTCTCCGGCTGCGCACCCCGCCAGGCGTAAATGGACTGGTCGTCATCCCCGACCACGGTAAACTTGCCTAAATTACCCGCGATCAAGCGCACCAGCTGGTATTGGGTGATATTGGTATCCTGATATTCATCGACCAGCAAGTAGCGGATTTTGTTTTGCCATTTTTCCAGGATGGCTGGGTGTTGTTGAAACAGCAACACCGGCAACAAAATCAGGTCGTCGAAATCGACGGCATTATAGGCTTTCAGGCTACGGGTGTAATCGATATACAGATTGGCCGCCGGATATTCATTGGCTGCCGCAACCGTTAAGGATTGCTCCGGCGTGACGAAAGCATTTTTCCATTGGCCGATTTGCCGGGCATAGATATCGACATTATCGATGTCGCAATCTTTCGCGCCGTGGCTGATTAAGTTGCGCAGCAGGGTATGCTTATCCTGCTCGTCAAATAGAGTGATGCCCGATTTATAACCCAGCGTTTTGGATTCCGCCCGTAATATATCCAATCCTAAGGAATGGAAGGTCGATACCCGCAGGCCGCGCTGTTGCTTGTCGTCCAGCAGTTTGGATACCCGGCTTTTCATTTCCCGCGCGGCTTTGTTGGTGAAGGTCACCGCCGCGATATGACGCGCAGGCAGGCCTTGCTTGACCAGATAGGCGATTTTTTCGGTAATCACCCGCGTCTTGCCGCTGCCCGCTCCGGCCAACACCAATAAGGGGTGATCTATCGCTTTAACGGCGGCTTGTTGTTGAGGATTTAGTTTGGACATTGAGGAGTTGTTTAATGATGGAAGACGGATTAGGACGGATTAAAACCGTTTAAAAAAACAAGCTGGATGGGCCATGTTGCCCCGTCCAAAACGTTAAGGGCGAAATTGTAAACCCCGTCCCGCTTGGAGCGATATTATTTCTCGGGCTTTATATTCGAGCCCTGTAAATCCCGCCGCTTATGCACGATGGTTAAAATATAAACCTGCTCATTTTTTATTTCGTAAATAATACGATAAGAATAAAGTGATAACTCCCGTATATTTTTATCACACAGCTCTGATACAATACGACCCATAGCTGGCAGGTCGCTTAAAATGTCGCTTTTCTGCCTAATGTCTTGAGCTACTTTTTTTGCGTAATGCTTGGAATCGTTAGCAATATAATCATAAATGGCACGAAGATCAGTCTTGGCGATTTCAGACCATATCACCATGAATCAATTTCCCGCTTAAGGTCTTCACTTGTCAAGACCTGTTGTTGTTCGACTGCTTGCTGCGCTTTTTGGATTTTATCCATCACATATAGCTGATACATGATCTCATCTATATCGGCATCTTCCGGTAGTTTATTTATGGTATTAAGAGCGGCTTGTTTAACGGCTAGCATGGCACACCTCGATATAGTTTAGGATGAATATCCCGCTTGAGAATGAATACATTCTATACAGCTAAGCGTATTAAATTTTACGATCCAGCTTGCGATAACTAATCGCCTCGCTTAAATGCGCGGTTTCGATATTTTCCGATTGGGCAAGGTCGGCAATGGTGCGCGCCAGTTTCAATATTCGATGATAAGCCCGATGAGACAGGCCGAATTTATCCATGGCCTGCTCTAAAATCCGGTGGCTAGGTTCGGACAGGATGCATAACTGTTTAACCTCCTTGGCCGACAACGCCGAGTTGGCTTTGCCGCAACGCGCCATCGCAATATTCCGTGCTGCGACCACTCGCGTCCTGATAGTCTCGCTGCTTTCTTCGCCATCCGGCGAGCCTTTGCGTAGCACTTCATGCGATATTCTGGGTACTTCCAGATGCATATCGATACGATCCAGCAACGGGCCGGACACTCTTGCCCGGTAGCGCATCACCTGCTCGGAAGTACAATGACAACGTCCCGATGCATCGCCCAAAAAACCGCAAGGGCAAGGGTTCATCGCCGCTATCAGCTGAAAACGCGCCGGAAAATCGACCTGCCTTGCCGCGCGAGAAATGGTGATGTGACCGGTCTCCAGCGGCTCTCTTAATACTTCCAAAACCTTGCGGTCGAATTCCGGCAACTCGTCCAAAAATAACGTGCCGTTATGCGCCAGCGATATTTCACCCGGCTTGGGATTGCTGCCGCCACCGACCAAGGCTGCCGCCGAAGCGGTATGATGCGGCGCGCGGTACGGCGGTTTCAGCCAATTGGCAACATCCAAGCCTTTATCGCTGATGGAAGCAATGGCGGCGGTTTCCTGCGCCTGTTGCTCGGTCAACTGCGGCAGAATGGTCGGCAAGCGGGAGGCTATCATCGATTTTCCGGTGCCGGGTGGGCCCAGCATAATCAAGTTATGCGCACCGGCGGCGGCAATCTCGAAAGCCCGTTTGACATGATATTGACCGTGGACATCGGCAAAGTCTATATCGATTGTCTTGACGGGTTGCTCTTCCTGCTGAAACTCGATTTGTATCAGATGCTGCCCGGTCAGGTGCGCGCAAACCTCCAGCAGATGCAGGGCCGGGATGATTTCAATATCCTTGACCAACGCCGATTCGGCGGTATTTTCTTTGGGCAGAATCAGTTTGCGGCGGTTGTTTCGCGCTTGTATCGCGATTGGCAAAACGCCATTAATTGCGCGTAATTCACCGCCCAACGACAACTCGCCGACGCATTCGTAATGATGGAGATGAGCAATAGGAATCTGGCCGGATGCCGCCAAAATGCCCAACGCGATAGCCAAATCGAAACGCCCGCCTTCTTTGGGCAAGTCGGCAGGAGCCAGATTAACGGTGATGCGCTGCATCGGGAACTCGAAGCGGGAATTTAATATCGCACCCCGCACTCGATCCTTGCTTTCCTTAACCGCCGTTTCCGGCAGGCCAACGATGTTTAGCGCAGGCAAGCCGTTGGAAATGTGAACCTCAACGGTAACTAAAGGCGCTTCTATGCCGGAGCGGCCGCGACTGAATATAATCGCTAACGACATGACAATTTGTACGTGCCTACGACTGCCGGGAATGGCCGAAGTTCCACAATCAGTCGTAAACTGATGCGGTCACATCTTCTTTGCTTAACACTTGCTGTTCCATCTCGGCGACGCGCTTTTCCAGGTCTTCGAGCTTTGAGCGGGTTTTTGCCAGTACCAATTTTTGCACTTCGAATTCTTCGCGGGTTACCAAGTCCAACTTGCTTAACGCACCTTGTAAAATAGCATTGAAGCTCTTTTCAAGATCGTCTTTTAGGCCGCTCAAGCCGGGAGGTATAGCACCTGCCAAGCGGCCGGCAATGTCATCAAGGGATTTAGGATCAAACATAAAGGTAGTCTCGTATTAGTATAAAGGGTCGTAGTTACTGTAAGTCAGGCATGCTGTTTCAGCCCGACCTACCGCTTATAAATTAAACGCTTTCTTAAAAAACTCAGGCTGAGCTAAAGCGGCTTTATGTATATCGGCATTGTAGTAAGTCGTATCGAACGGCTTGTTCGCACAATCCAGTTCTCTAAACTTGCTCAAATCGCCTTTACTCGCAATCGTTGCGCTCCACCAACCGGACGGATACAAACATTGCGGGAAGAACAAAGTCTGTAAATGTTGAAAGCCGGTTGCGCTCATCGCGTCGCGCATTTCGCCGATCAATTTCATATGGTACAACGCAGACTCGCTTTGCTGTACGACCATACCGTTTTCCGTAAGGCAATTAAAACAATCATGATAGAAATCAACGCTGAATAATCCCAAAGCCGGACCAACCGGGTCGGTGCTGTCAACGATAATAATATCTACCGAATTCGGCTCGGCATCTTTCACCCATTTAATACCGTCGATGAATTTCAATTCGGCTCTGGAATCATTATTGGATTCGCATAACTCAGGAAAATAAATTTCCGCCAGACGCGTTACCCGTTCATCAATGTCGATCTGCACCGCTTCCTCTACCGATTCATGCTTTAACACTTCTCTTAACGTGCCGCAATCACCGCCACCGATAATCCAAACTTTTTTGGGCTCAGGATGAGTATACAAAGCCGGATGACTCATCATTTCATGGTAAAAAAAATTGTCGCGGGTAGATACCATCGTGCAACCGTCAATCACCATCAAATTACCGAAGGTTTCGGTTTCATAGATTTCAAGGTGTTGAAACTCGGATTGCTCCTCGTGCAGCTTTTTTTTAATTTTTAACGAAAAGGCTGATCCAGCCTCTGTGACTTGCTCGGTAAACCATTCAGTTGGATTCATTGTGCAGATTCCTGGAAAATAAACGAATAAAAGATTTGCTCATTATATTAGATTTGGCTACCTACGGCACAACGGAGTTAATTAAAGTTGGATTTGCGCTAGTACAACAATCCGAAAGCTCTTAACCAAATCACCTTGGCCTTGATTAAATCCACTTGAAAGGCTTAGCCAAAGCACCGACAAAATGATGCTTCTTAGGGCCTTTATTTTTCAGTTCCCGCCCAATCGATAAAAAGCTATAGACTGGAACAGTGTACTGCATCAACACCCATTTACCTCCCAACCGAGTCTCTGCTCAAACAACAACCGAGATTTGTGTTGTATAATCGCAATTAAACGGCGCATCTTGAGCTGTCCGCGATAGACTCATTCAAGATAACGCTCTATTCCACAAATAAACGAGTTAAGTTATGGATTATTCAATAGAAACAGCTCCATTAGAAGAACTGCAATGTGATTGTATTATTGTCGGTGTTTATCAAGACCAACAACTCAGTCCATCAGCAACCGCTCTTAACAACATCACCCACGGACTTGTTAACAACATCGTCAGCCGTGGCGACCTGAGCGGAAAAAACGGCGAAGCCGTGTTAATCAACGCCGTTCCCGACAGTAAGATTGAACGTATTTTGCTGGTCGGACTGGGCGAGCACCAGCCTTTATCCGCCAAAAACTACAAAAAAGCTCTGCTCGCCGCCGTTAACAGCTTAAAAAAACCGCAAATAAAATCAGTGATCTGCTGCCTAGCGGAATGCGATGTTACCGATCGCGACCAGCAATGGAAATCCCGGCATATCATCGAAGTCTTTAACGACGCCGCCTATCAGTTTACTCAACTAAAATCCGATAAAGAAACGGAAAGCCAGCTGCAAAAAATATCTATTTCCTCTACGGAATCCGAACAGGCTTTGACTCATTCAGGAATGCTGCAAGGCAAGGCTATTGCCGAAGGCATGAATTTGACCAAACACCTAAGCGATTTGCCCGGCAACATCTGCTCACCAACTTATCTTGCCGAACAGGCTGTTGAGCTGAGTAAAAAATACGCCAGCCTGGATGTTAAAATCCTGGAAGAATCCGATATGACCGCACTGGGCATGGGCGCTTTCTTATCGGTCTCGCGCGGCAGCCGTCAACCGGCAAAGCTCATCACTCTGAGCTATCAATGCGGCGATAAAGACGCCAAGCCTATTGTGCTGATCGGCAAAGGTCTTACCTTCGATGCGGGCGGCATTTCCTTAAAACAAGCCGCCAGCATGGATGAAATGAAATACGACATGTGCGGCGGCGCGTCTGTTCTGGGTACCTTGCTTGCCGTGGCCCAACTGCAACTGCCGCTGAACATTATCGGCCTGATTCCGTCATCGGAAAACATGCCCGATGGCGACGCCAATAAACCGGGCGACATTGTGACCAGCATGTCCGGAAAAACCATTGAAATTTTAAATACCGATGCCGAAGGCCGCCTGTTGCTTTGCGACACCTTGACCTATGCGGAACGTTTCAACCCCGACGTGGTGATAGATATTGCCACTCTAACCGGTGCGGTTGGAGTCGCTTTAGGCCGCGTTGCCATGGGCGTGCTCGGCAACGACGATGCTTTATGCAACCTGCTGGTTGCATCCGGCGAGACTGCCAACGACAGCGCTTGGCGCTTGCCGCTATGGGAAGAATATCAGGAACAGCTTAAATCCAATTTCGCCGACATGACCAATTCCGGCGGCAAAGATGCAGGCACCATTACTGCCGCTTGTTTTCTGGCGCGATTTGCCGAAAAATTCCGCTGGGCGCATTTAGATATTGCCGCCACAGCTTGGCGCACAGGCCTAACCAAAGGCGCAACCGGTCGTCCTGTGTCGTTATTAATTCAATACCTCATTAACAGAAGCTAAGTGGCGGAAGTCAGCTTTTATATACTGCCGACTGAATCGCTAGAAGACAGGTATCTGTTTGCCTGCAAACTGATCGAAAAAGCCTATCGTAGCGGCAGTTACTGCTACGTACTTACCGATTCAGCCGAACAAAGCCAGCTCATAGACGACCTGCTCTGGACTTTCCGGGCAGGCAGTTTTATTCCCCACCAAATATATACCGGTGAACCGCCTAGTAGTGAAAAAGTCATACTGATCGGCTCGCTGGATGCGCCCGAGCACTGGCAAAAAGTCCTATTCAACCTGTCTTCGCGTTTTCCCGACCTAGGATCGAAAACCGAGCGCATACTTGAAATATTGGATAATAGCGAAACAACCAAAGAAGCCGGCAGGAAACGCTATCGCCAGTATCAACAATCAGGCATGACGATTACTACACATAAAGATTGGCAGCCAGAGCAACAACATAAATCATCAATAACGAGGTGACACAATGTTAGAACAACAAATACTTAAAGAGGCATTAACGCTTGCGTCTAAAAACAGGGCAAGCTTAGTTGAGAAATTGTTAGTCAGTCTCGATCAGCCTGACAAGTCAATAGATGAGCTTTGTGCAAAGGAAGCGGAAAACCGAATCGATGCTTATGAGGCGGGAAACATAAAAGCGATTAGCGCTGAGCAAGTATTTGACAGTAACTTTTCTATTTCATCCGCAATGAGGGGCATTGAAAATGAAGGTTCAAATTATTCATTAACTGACCTTAAATAAACATTTCGATGATTTTAGAAGGCTACTAAGTGATTACCTTTATGTTTTGGAATATGAAGCAAACCAGTCGACTGGATATATTGTCCAGCTTGGTGCGCGAGTTTAATATCGATGTCTTAATGCTTGCCGAAAACACACTGGGTGCCGCTGACGTGCTGTGCGAACTTAATACATCCAAAGCCGCCGATTTTCATTACAACACGGGGCTGTGCGAAAGAATTGATATTTTCTCAAAGTTCACCCAAGCTCAGATATTGCCCCAATTTGAGTCCAATCACATTACGATTCGACACCTGAATTCATCAACTACTTGTGATCTCTTACTGGTCGTTGTACATCTCCCCAGTAAACTTCGCCAATCAAGTGAGAGCCAAGCATTTGAAATAACAGAAATAGCCAGAGACATCATCAGGATGGAAGACAAAATAGGCCATAAACGTACCGTATTGGTGGGAGATCTGAATATGAACCCTTTTGAAACGGGGCTGGTTACGGCTAGCGGCTTTAATGCTACGATGACTAGGAAAATTGCCGAAAAACAAAAGAGGACTGTTAATACAAGAAGCTTCCCTTTTTTCTACAATCCGCGATGTGGAGCTTGCTAGGTGATGCGTCAGCTGGGCCACCCGGCAGTTATTATTACCCACAAAGTGAGCATGTCACCTACTTTTGGCATATGTTCGATCAAGTATTGTTAAGACCTGATGTATTGCCGATGTTTCAAAATAACACATTAAAAATCATAGACCGGGTTGGCGAACTACCGCTATTAAATGACAATGGCATTCCGGACAAAACATTTCCGACCATTTGCCTGTATTGTTCCAACTCACTTGTTAATATTTTGGAGACTAACATGACCGATTCAAATGACGATTTATGGCCTGATTTGACCGGAGACCCTGAGGTCAAATCACCGTTGCTTATACTCCGCGAACAAGCCGCAAAATTGGGTACAAAGACATCTAATATTATTGAAGCCGAAGTAACGGCCAATCCTGGCGATGATGGATTCTTGCATGTTCGGCTTATACTTAAAGCACCTGCTTTAAATGGATACGAATATGTTTTACTAAGTGTAAACCAATCTATTGAGTCATACCCGGCGTATCTGACTGAAGAATACGATCATAAAAAAGTAAATAACGAGCAAGAGTTTAAAACATTTCTAGGAAACCTATTTAAATCAGACAGGACGGTAAAAATTATTAACAGTCTCATCGCGCAAAGCAAACATGCTGCATAACACTTGCCCACCAGCCTGATTCCCAACCTTAATCCTGCTAAAATAGCTAATTTTCACGAAAACAATAACACATCCATGGAAAAAACATACGCCCCGCATTCAATCGAACAACGCTGGTATCAAATCTGGGAAGACAACGGCTATTTTAGCGCCAGGGATGGTGAGTATGCCGCAAGCCAGTCGGGAACTGGCGCGGCGAGCGCCAAATCAGAAGGTGAATCCTATTGCATCATGATTCCGCCGCCCAATGTCACCGGCAGCTTACATATGGGCCATGCGTTTCAGGATACCATCATGGACGCGCTGACCCGCTATCACCGGATGAAAGGCTGTAGCACTTTGTGGCAACCGGGCACCGATCATGCGGGCATTGCCACGCAAATGGTGGTCGAAAGGCTGTGTAATGCGGAAGGCCTTACCCGCCATGATTATGGTCGGGAAAAGTTCATTGAAAAGATTTGGGAATGGAAAGAAGAATCCGGTGGGACGATTACCCGTCAATTGCGGCGCATGGGTTCTTCGCTGGACTGGAACCGGGAACGGTTCACGATGGACGACGGCATGTCCGACGCGGTACAGGAAGTATTCATTCGGCTTTATGAAGAGGGCCTGATTTATCGCGGCAAACGTTTGGTTAACTGGGATCCGGTTTTGCATACCGCCGTTTCCGACCTGGAAGTGCTGTCGGAAGAAGAAAACGGCTTCATGTGGTATCTGCGTTATCCGCTGTCCAATGGTCAGGGCCATTTAATCGTCGCAACTACCCGCCCTGAAACCCTGCTCGGCGATGCGGCGGTAGCGATACATCCAAATGATGATCGCTATAAACATCTGCTCGGCGAGTTCGTGGAGCTGCCGTTATCAGGTCGCCGCATTCCGATTATTGCCGATGAGTATGTTGATCCTGAATTCGGTACCGGCTGCGTTAAGATCACTCCTGCGCATGATTTTAACGATTACGAAGTATGGGCGCGCCACCGTCATACTTCGGTTATCCAGGACTTGCCGCATGGCGGATTGATTAACCTGTTTACCGTTGACGCAGCGATACGCAGCAACGACGAAGGCGAAAATGACCTGATTCCAGCCAAATATATCGGCCTTGACCGCTTTGAGGCGCGTAAACAAATGGTCGCCGATCTCGATGCAGCAGGTTTGCTGGAAAAAATCGTCGACCATAAATTAATGGTACCGCGCGGCGACCGCACCAACAGCGTTATCGAACCGCTGTTGACCGACCAATGGTATGTCAAGGTTGCGCCGCTGGCGGAACCGGCGATTGCGGCGGTTGAAAACGGCGACATCAAGTTTGTGCCTGACAACTGGAAAAACACCTATTTTGAATGGATGCGCAATATTCAGGACTGGTGCATCTCGCGGCAAATCTGGTGGGGACATCGAATTCCCGCTTGGTATGACGAGCTAGGCAATATTTATGTCGGCAGTTCCGAGCAGGACGTCCGCGCCAAACATAATCTATCCGCCGACTATGCGCTTACACAGGATGAAGATGTACTGGATACTTGGTTTTCATCGGCATTATGGCCTTTTTCTACCTTGGGCTGGCCGGAACAAACCCCGGAATTAGCCAAACATTACCCGACCAGCGTACTGGTAACCGGCTTTGACATTATTTTTTTCTGGGTGGCGCGGATGATTATGATGGGGCTGAAATTCCAGGGCGAAGTGCCTTTTAAAGAGGTCTACATTCACGGCCTAGTGCGCGATGCGGAAGGGCAAAAAATGTCCAAATCCAAAGGCAACGTGCTGGACCCGATTGATATTATCGACGGCATAGAACTGGAAGCTTTGGTAGCAAAACGTATTTCCGGCATGATGCAGCCGCATTTGGCCAAAAAAATCGAGAAAGATACCCGAAAGCACTTCCCTGACGGCATTCAATCCTATGGTACCGATGCGCTGCGTTTTACTTTTGCGTCACTGGCATCAACGGGCCGGGATATTCGTTTCGACCTAGCCCGTACCGAAGGTTATCGCAATTTCTGCAACAAACTCTGGAACGCCGCACGTTTTGTACTAATGAATACGGAGGAGCAAGATAACGGTCTATCCGGTGCCGCTTGCGAATACACCCAAGTAGATCGCTGGATTACCGCCCGATTGCATCAGGTAACGGCTGTAACCTGCAACGCGATCGACAATTATCGTTTTGACTTGGCGGCTCAAGCTATTTATGAGTTCACCTGGAACGAGTACTGCGACTGGTATCTGGAGCTGTCGAAAATATCGTTGCAATCCGACGATGTTGCACTGCAACGCGGTACCCGTAAAACGTTGCTGACGGTTTTGGAGTCGATTTTACGTTTAGCGCATCCGATTATGCCGTTTATCACCGAAGAAATTTGGCAGCGGGTTGCACCGTTGGCAGGTATTATCGCCAGGGATGGTGTGTATGCCGCAAACCAGTCGGGAGCTGGTGCGGCGATCGCCAGGGATGGTGTGTATGCCGCAAGCCAGTCGGGAACTGGCGCGGCGATCGCCAAGGATGATACGTATGCCGCAAGCCAACCTGAAACAAGCGCGGCAGCTGATACCATCATGTTGCAACCCTACCCGATTGCCGACGAGACCCAAATCGACAGTCAAGCGATTGACGAAACCAACTGGATAATGAATTTTATTCTGGGTGTGCGCCGTATCCGTGGTGAAATGAATATCGCCCCTAGCAAACCGTTGCCGATATTATTGCAAAACGGCTCGGATGCCGACCAACAAAATTTAACCAGCAACCGGGTTTATTTGCAAAAGCTGGGCAGGCTGGAATCGATTACTTGGTTAAATAATGACGACACGACACCTGAATCGGCTATGGCTCTAGTCGGCGAAATGAAAATCCTGATCCCCATGGCCGGTCTGATCGACAAAGAAGCTGAACTGGCAAGACTGGAAAAGGAAATTCAAAAAATCAATAACGACCTGCCAAGAGTCGAAGGAAAGTTAAATAACCCCGCATTTGTCGATAAAGCGCCGCCGGAAGTTATTGATAAAGAAAAGGCCAAATTGGCTGATTTACGTTCAATGCTTAACAATCTTGAACAACAACAACGTAAAATCCAGTCGTTATAAGTGCAGCAGCTACGAGGCTAAAGTTGAGCTTTAGCCTCGTAGCTTGTAGCTTGCCCATTTTTCATCTATATTTGCTAAAACAACTGACTAAGCAATCATCCTATGAATACCGCATCAACAGATTTACAATTTAGTGGCCTGATCCGGTGCTTAATTGAAAAAGGCTTGCTAACTGAGAATGATGCACAAATCCATAGACAGGAAGCGCAACAGAAACAAGTCTCGTTAATCCGCTATCTCGTCAGCAACAAACTTATTGACAGCAAGGTGATCGCAGCTCAAGCCTCCACTGAATTTGGAGTGCCTTTTTTTGACCTTGATGCAATCGACTTCCGTAAACTCCCAATCAACCTGGTCGGTGAAAAGCTCGTCCGAAAATGTCATGCGTTACCCCTTTTTACCCGCGGCAAAACACTATTTGTCGCCATCTCCGATCCAACCGATTTTCACGCGCTGGATGACATAAAGTTCCACAGCCGCCTTAACCCTGAAGCCATTCTGGTTGAAGAAGACAAGCTTAGCAAAACCATTGACGCGGCCTTAGAAGCGGCCGACACTTCAATGACGGATATGCTTGATGAGGATCTGGATAATCTGGACATCACCGGAGGCGAAGAAGATACCACCAAAGCCGAGGTTACCTCGGATATTGATGACGCGCCCATTGTTCGTTACGTCAATAAAATTCTGCTGGACTCCATAAAACAAGGGGTTTCCGACATACATATGGAGCCCTACGAAAAAGTTTTTCGCATTCGCTATCGGTCAGACGGCATACTCCGTCAGGTGGCTACGCCACCTGCCAGTATCGCCGGCAGACTCGTGTCCCGCATCAAAGTTATGTCTAAAATGGATATTGCCGAACGCCGGGTTCCACAAGATGGCCGTATCAAAATGACCTTATCCAAAAATCGGGCCATTGATTTCCGGGTAAATACCTGTCCTACCCTGTTCGGCGAAAAAGTCGTTATGCGTATTTTGGATCCTACCAGCGCCCAACTGGGTATCGAAAAACTGGGATTTGAACCGGAACAACAACGAATTTTTCTTGAGGCCATCAATAAACCCTACGGTTTAGTCCTGGTAACCGGGCCAACAGGTAGCGGTAAAACAGTTACACTCTATACCGGTTTAAATATCCTTAATACCGTGGAACGCAATATTTCCACCGCCGAAGACCCGGTTGAAATCACTGTAGAAGGCATCAACCAGGTCAATATGAATCCTAAAGCAGGCTTAACCTTTGCCAGTGCTTTACGCGCTTTTTTGCGGCAGGATCCTGACATTATCATGGTCGGTGAAATTCGTGACTTGGAAACTGCCGAAATCGCTGTTAAAGCCGCGCAAACCGGCCATTTGGTACTATCAACATTGCATACCAATGACGCGCCGCAAACCTTAAATCGACTGCTGCAAATGGGCATACCGGCCTTCAACATCATTTCTGCAGTTAATTTGATTATGGCGCAACGCTTGGGCCGACGACTCTGCGAACACTGTAAAACCCCGGCTAAACTTCCCGATAATATTCTCCTTGATGCAGGCTTTAAACAAGAAGAATTATCCGACCTTAAGATATTCAGTGCAGTAGGCTGCGATCATTGCACCAATGGCTATAAAGGTCGAGTTGGCGTTTATCAAGTCCTGACCCTCACCGACAAAATGCGCAGCCTTATTTTAAACGGCGGCAATACCGATCAGCTGGCAGAATGCGCCCTGGCTGAAGGATTTAACGATTTGCGTCGATCAGGACTCAATAAAGTACGCATGGGCATGACCAGCCTGGAAGAAATCGACCGGATCACCAAGGAATAAACATGGCAGAGCAAACTGAACAAATTGATTTCGTCTGGGCTGGAACCGACAAAAAAAGACAGAAAGCCGGTGGAATCATTTCCGCAAAAAGCGAAATCATTGCGAAAACCGAACTGCGGCGACAAGGGTATCGCGTCACTAAATTCAAGAAAAAACCCAAGCCGTTGTTCAGTGAAAAAGTCCAAGCTATCACACCGGGCGACATAGCCATTTTCGCCAGACAATTAGCCACCATGCTTAAAGCCGGGGTGCCGTTGGTTCAGTCATTCGATATTGTCGGCAAAGGCCACGACAATGCCAGCATGGAGACCATGCTGATGAGCATAAAAAACGATATTGAGGGCGGAGACACCTTGGCCGAAGCACTCAACAAGAAATCGCTGTATTTTGATGAATTATTTTGTAACTTGGTTGCGGCGGGCGAACAGGCGGGTGTATTAGAAACCCTGCTGGATAAAATCGCCACTTACAAAGAAAAAACCGAGTCGATGAAGAAGAAAATCAAAAAGGCGTTGACCTATCCGATCGCAGTTATCGTCGTCGCCTTTGTCGTCACCACCATCCTGCTGATTTTCGTGGTACCGGTATTTGACAATATGTTCAAAAGTTTTGGCGCAGAACTGCCTGCTTTCACGCAAATGGTTGTCCACATGTCCGAATGGATGCAGTCTTGGTGGTATGTTGTTGTGGGCGTTGTTGTCGGCACAGTTTACACATTCGGCTATTTTAAAAAACGCTCCAAAGCATTTAACCACTTCATGGACAAAACCCTACTAAAATTGCCGGTAGTCGGCATCATTTTAAACAAATCGGCCGTTGCGCGTTTTGCCAGAACCTTGGCAACCATGTCGGCTGCCGGGGTACCCTTGGTAGAGGCATTGGAATCAGTTGCCGGTGCCTGCGGCAATATTATCTACACCGAAGCTGTTTTAAAAATGCGTGAGGAAGTAGCAACCGGACAAAGACTTCAATTTGCCATGCAGCAAGCCAATCTTTGGCCGAACATGGTGATACAAATGGTGGCTATAGGCGAGGAATCAGGTTCAATGGATTCTATGCTGCTAAAAGTTGCCGATTTTTTCGATGAAGAGGTCGATAATCTTGTTGATAATTTGAGCAGTTTAATGGAACCTTTCATTATGGTTATTTTGGGTATTTTAGTCGGAGGCCTGATTGTCGCAATGTATTTACCGATATTTAAAATGGGTGCCGCTATTTGAAAGAAAAAATCAGGTAAAAGGCAAAAATCACGGATTCCAATACAACCAAGCTATAGTCTTTTGCCTTAAGTACTTCGCTCACTTCCCCAAAAAATAACGATGCAACAGCTTAATACGCTTTTAACGATAACCCCTTTATTTTCACTTTTAGCCGGTATTATCGGTTTGCTAGTCGGCAGCTTTCTTAATGTTGTCATCTATCGATTACCCATTATGATGCAACAAGGATGGCGCAAGGAATGCACGGAATATCTGCAACTTAATCCTGAAACGCCACAGATCGAAGAAGAACCTTTCAACTTGATTTTCCCTTTATCCCGCTGCCCTAAATGCAACACGCCTATTAAGCCTTATCAGAACATTCCGGTCGTCAGCTATCTTTTTTTAAAAGGAAAGTGCGCAAAATGCAGCGGTCACATTTCGATGCGCTACCCGATCATAGAAGCTTTTACGGCGATAACATCCATCATAGTAGCTTGGCATTTTGGCTATACATCTCAAGCTGCTTTCGCTCTGCTGCTGACTTGGTCGTTAATTGCCTTAATCTTTATCGATATTGACCACCAGTTACTACCGGACTCCATCACCCTACCCATGCTTTGGTTGGGAATGTGCCTAAGCCTGTTCAATGTATATACCGATACTCACGCCAGCATCATCGGCGCTGTTGCCGGCTATATAGCCCTTTGGACAATATTTCATCTATTTAAACTGGCTACAGGCAAAGAAGGCATGGGCTATGGCGATTTTAAATTGCTGGCTTTATTCGGTGCTTGGCTGGGCTGGCAAGTCTTGCCGATTATTATTTTATTATCATCACTGGTTGGTGCGGTCATCGGCCTCGGCATGATTATTTTTGTCAAACACGACCATAATGTACCTATACCTTTTGGGCCTTATTTAGCAGCCGCAGGATGGATTGCGCTATTATGGGGAAACGACCTCAATCAACTGTATTTGACCACAGCAGGCTTGTAAACCCGTGTTAAAAGTCGGACTAACCGGCGGCATAGGCTGTGGAAAATCGACGGTTGCCGGAATTTTTTCTGAATTAAATATTCCGGTGCTTGATGCCGATGAAATAGCCCACCGACTTGTCGAAAAGGGGCAACCGGCACTGGTGGAGATACAACAGGCATTTGGTGCAGCCATCCTCGCACCGGATGGCTCGTTAGATAGAAGCAGACTCAGGGACCTGATTTTTACCAATATCAGAGAAAAACAAAAACTTGAATCAATACTTCATCCCTTAGTCTATCAAACCCTGCAATCGGAACTTGCTCTACTAACCGCTCCGTATTGCATCATCAGCATTCCATTATTGCTTGAAACCGGAATGACTCACTTTGTCGACCGGGTACTGGTTATCGACTGTCCGGTTGAAACACAGATTGAACGCGTTAAGATTAGAGACAAGCTGACCCTAGCAAGAATACAATCCATAATAGACAATCAGGTATCCCGCGCATTTAGAAAAGCAAAAGCCGACGACCTCATAGATAACTCAAATACTGATTATAGACTTGCAGAACAGGTAAAAAAACTGCACAATTTATACCTTTCAATAAGCGCTAACCGGGATTAACTGATCTGTGAATACCACTATTACCTATGAATTCCCACTCAATGAACGAATCCGAGTTTTTATAAGGCTAGAACAACTTTTCCTACAATTCAGCCATTTCTTAACAGGTGAGACGGTTGATGATAAACGCGCCGCGATTAGTGTGCTGCTTGATATCATGACCATTTTCAGACGCAACGACCTGAAATCGGAAATACTGAAAGAACTCGATCGGCATGCCAATGTCCTCAACAAAATCGCCAATAACCAAAGCGTCGACACCCACAAACTGGAAGAACTGCTTAGCAAGTTAAATCAAACCAGCAAAAAACTCTATGCCACTAACGGAAAAATCGGCACCCAAGTCATGGAAAGCGACCTATTTCAAAGTATCGCTCAACGCAGTTCCATCCCTGGCGGAACGTGTTCTTTCGACTTACCCGAATTTCATTACTGGCTTGAGCAAGATGAAGC
Source organism: Methylobacter sp. (assembly GCA_016784875.1). Lineage (GTDB taxonomy): Bacteria > Pseudomonadota > Gammaproteobacteria > Methylococcales > Methylomonadaceae > Methylobacter_A. The sequence goes on along the minus strand of JADHTX010000002.1, from coordinate 4,371 downwards.
TAATCGGTTAAAAGACCTGCAACACTGGAGCAGTCCATTTAATGATATTCGTATCGCAATTGATTTAATTCTTAATTTCATACGTAATTGCAGCTCACCTACTCAAGAGATAGCTGAAGCCGGTTTTTTTCAATTTTCGCTAGATACCAACCAACCCCACCAACTACTGAAAGTCAGCTTGGATAAATCCATTCACTGCTTTGCAGAAATCAGCGGCGGAAAACACCGTTGCACCATCCGATTTATGGTGCCTTCTTCCGACAACAAACGCCCGGCACAAAGTCCTGACGACATTCCTTTTTCACTAACTTGCTGCCTCTTCTAATGACAGCACCCAATAAAACACTTATTGTAAAATGCCCTAACTGCGGATGCTCCGTACCCTGGACTCCTGAACAAGTCTCCAAACCATTCTGCTCCGAGCGTTGTAAATTGATAGATTTGGGAGAATGGGCAATGGAAGAAAAGCGCATTCCCGGAGAGCCATTGTCGTTGGACAATGACAACTGCATGGATTCAGAAATTAGAGTAACGCAAGGATCGGTTGACGAGAACGATAGTTTTTTTCATTAACAAAGTTATACTTCAGTTAGAGAAAATTATATTTTCTTAGCTCCTAAAGCAGGTCTACGAATACTTGTTTTTTACCTTAAGTTTAAGTTGTTGCATCGATTACGCTGTACACAACCCCGCCCTATATAAAAAATCAAACATGGCTATAGAAATAGAACATAAATTTTTGCTCGCCAATGAGGACTGGCGCAAACACATTAGCCGCTCGGTAAAATATCGGCAAGGCTATTTAAGCTCTCAGCCAACCAGCTCAATCAGAGTCCGCATCAGCGACAACCACGCCTGGTTGAACATAAAAACTGCGACTATCGGCACTCACCGACATGAATATGAATATGAAATTCCGATGGCGGATGCAGAAGAAATATTAATGAATCTTTGCCGAAAACCGTTAATCGAAAAAACCCGTCACTTTGTCACTAATGATAATCATCTTTGGGAAATAGACGAGTTTGAAGGCGACAATCAGGGCTTGATAGTCGCTGAAATTGAATTGGACGAAACAGGGCAGTCTTTTTCAAAGCCGCCTTGGCTAGGAAAGGAAGTTACCGATGATTTGCGTTATTACAACAACAACCTTGCTCTCCACCCTTATTCAGATTGGAGAGAAAATTAAATATTTCATTCATATTCTGAAATATCATGAGCCATATCCAACATTCCGCAGCTAAACTCCTTTTTCTAGGATAAATGATGCGTTTAGCAAACTCGGCATTCATTCATCTAATGCTTTCTGCTAGAATACCGCCTTAAATTAAAAATCAACTTTCTTGGTACTAATTATGGCTTTTGTCGTCACTGAAAACTGTATTAAATGCAAATTTACTGATTGTGTAGATGTTTGCCCTGTCGATTGCTTTCATGAAGGCCCTAACTTTCTGGTTATCGATCCTGATGAGTGCATTGACTGCACCTTGTGCGAACCCGAATGCCCTGCCAACGCAATTTTTGCAGAAGATGAATTGCCTGAAGGACAAGAAGAATTCATCGCATTAAATGCCGAACTGGCCAAGCAATGGCCTATTATTACGGATGTAAAACCGGCCTTACCCGATGCCGATGAATGGAACGGAAAAGAAGGCAAACTCGATCTATTGGAAAGATAGCCCCCTTCGCGGCTAGCTATAGACCCAGCGCCATACGTTAAGCTGTTTGTGGTGAACTAACAGCTTAACGGGCGCACAAGTATTACAAAACAGAAGCAACCAACGCAAACACGAACACGAAAATCACAAAAAGGGCAAACATGCCTTTTTTAGTCAGTCCCGCCCACATCTGCTTCAGCTCGTCCAGCAATCCGGACTTAATATCACCCGAGTTTACGATTCTTTTACATCGGCCTCGAAATGTTTGCATTTCCTCTTGCGCTTCCTGTTCGGCAATAATCTCGGCAATTTTCGAGTAAAATCGACCGCATTTCGGGCACTTGATATCACCTGCGTTACGCTGATGACCACATTCTAGACACTGACTCATTTGCCCCTCCACAAAACTATTTTTTAAAATTCATCTTCAATTCGGTACGGTTCCATATGAATGGTTTCGACTCGCCGCCCGAGCATAATACAAGCCCCGTTATAGCGCTCATTTCCGGTTGAAGAAAATTCAAACAAAAATGCCCGTCGCACGCGCATATTTCCATCCCGATCTCTGATCAACCGTATGCTGTTTAACGCAACATACTCATCAAGCATTTGGACGCACAATTTCGAACAATGCCCCCTGACTGCGTTAAGTGCGACCTCTTTTGCCTGCTGCCCGTTAAACCAGTACAGGTATGCACTCAGCAATAAAGCTATTAAAATAAGATCATCCCACATGACTTAGTGACCCTGTGTTGTTAACTAAAATTTAGATTGTTCAGCTCTATTGTACTAAGATTTGTCGGCAAATATGTGTCCATACAGTCTAAGGAGAAAAACATGAAACTTCCCATTACCGGAGGCTGCCTTTGCGGTGCGGTCAGATATGAAATATCGGCTAAACCTATCGGCGGTTTCAACTGCCATTGTCGAACCTGTCAAAAAGCTATTGGAGCGCCCTATTTTGCCGGCATGTTTGTTCCTGCCGCGGCCCTTACCATAACCGGCGACTATAAAGAATATGCTACCGTTGCGGTTAGCGGCAATACAGTATATCGTGGGTTTTGCCCGAAATGCGGAACATCCCTATTTGGCAGGAACAGCGCCTTTACCGACATTAGGCCGGTCGCCGCCGCAACGCTTGATGATCCCAGCATTTTCCAGCCGCAAAAAGATATTTGGATAACCGATGCTCAGCCATGGGACACTATGAACCCTGACCTACCTAAATTTGACGGCAATCCTTGGCATTGACTACTATCTTGGAAAATTTATGAATCCTACACAACTTAGCACCATCGAAATACAGCCAGAAGCCGAGCACAAATATTCGGTCATATGGTTACATGGATTAGGCGCAGATGGCCATGATTTTGAAGGTCTGGTTCCCGAACTGCTGCTAACCGTAAAAGCCAACATTCATTTCATCTTTCCCAATGCCCCGATCCAACCGGTCACAATTAACGGCGGAATGTCGATGCGCTCCTGGTACGATATTTTGGAGATGTCGCTGGAACGCAAAGTCGATGTTGACGGCATCTATCAATCGGCCGAACTCATTGAACCAATAATCCAACAGGAGATTGACAAGGGAATCCCGTCTACAAATATTTTACTGGCCGGGTTTTCTCAAGGAGGCGTAATTGCGCTTCATACCGGTTTAAAGTACCCTCATCAATTGGCCGGAATCGTTGCACTGTCGACTTATTTACCGACAATTGAACAATTAAAAACCGAACATTCAGCCGCCAATAAGGCGGTACCGATATTTATGGCCCACGGCATTATCGACCCCGTCGTCGCAGTTGAATCAGGAAAATCCGCTTTCGACACGCTAAAATCGATGAACTACAACATCGAATGGCATGATTATATTATGGAGCATAGCCTTTGCATTGAAGAAATCGACCACATTTCAGCGTTTATGAATTCAATTTTTAAATAATATCTATTCATTAAGTTTTCAGTCATTTGTGAACCTTGGCTTATGGCTGTTGACCAAGCGTACCTTGAAGGTTTATCAAGGCGTCACGTCTTGATATTGCTATTTGAGCACATGCTACGATAATCGCACTGATCATATCAAAATTGAGTTCTTTTATGAAATCAAAAGCTTGCAACTCGCCAGCAAACATTCGTTTAGATTGCTGCAAAGCATATTGAGTACCCTCATGCCCCAAAAAACGGTACATAAAAGCCGTCAATGGCGATTCAGTCAGATCTTTGCAGGACTTTTGCGCTCGCCCCTCCTCTAAAACCTGCAACAGCTCAGTATTAATGTCCGCGACCGTGTTAACAACGGGCAAAAAATCTTCGACGCGATCCGGGGCTCCGTACGGACTCCGGATATCGCCAAGAAACATTGAAACAGGGCAGTCCCCGCCTGTTATCAGTGCAAGCGCTTCAATGATAGCAATTGATGTTAACTTAACCCCAAGAAAGTCATATGAAAAACGAATATTGCGACGGGCCGCATCCGTCAATCGAATGTACTCTACTTCATCAGGCTCATTGGCATAGCGCTGAAAAATGACTTCCGCTTTGAGACCGTTCAAAAATTTTTCCATACGGAACAATGCGCCTCGGTAATCTTGTAACGTGTAAACGCCCACATCCGCGAGCAGCGCGTTTGACTCCTCAATCAAAAGCCAAGTTGATGAAAGAAACACCATAGAATTGGACTCAGCAAATCCTCCAACATCCCGATTGGCAATCT
>JADHTX010000160.1 GCA_016784875.1 Methylobacter sp. | reverse complement strand
TCCTAGCGGCTGATTTTATGCCGATAGCCGCGTTGCTGAAACAGTTTCATAGCTTGCTATGCGCCTGTTTCAGCGCCTTGCTATCGACAAAAATCAACTCGCTATCATTTCCTCAACCGTAACCGTGCGAAGTATAAATGGTGTGATAATTGGCAATAACTTTCAAAAGTTATCCCATGACTCTGTTTTTCACTTTTTGCCGAATGCTGTGTTTTGTAACCCTTTGATTCAATTGGTCGGGACGATAGGATTTGAACCTACGACCCCTTGTCCCCCAGACAAGTGCGCTACCAAGCTGCGCTACGCCCCGACAGTATGAAATAAAGAATTTATAGCTGAAAGGATTGCGAATACAACCCCTAATAATTCAATGCGGAAAATTATACTACATTTTGCCGCATTGAATCATAAATCTATTTTAGCAACTCCAGGATTTCTTCCAGTTCGCTAACCATTTGATGAATCAACTGTTTGGTGCGGGTTGAGTCTTCTTTAGCGTCGTCGCTGCTCAAATGAGCTCTGGCGCCGCCAATTGTATAACCTTGTTCATATAATAAGGATCTTATTTGTCGAATCATCAGTACGTCATGACGCTGATAATAACGACGATTGCCGCGTCTTTTTACTGGGCTAAGTTCTGTGAACTCCTGCTCCCAATAGCGCAGCACATGAGGCTTTACTCCACATAATTCACTGACTTCACCTATGGTGAAATAGCGCTTTGCCGGTATGACTGGCAATTCATTATTATTACTCGGCTCCAGCATAAGCTTCCACTCTGGCTTTTAGTTTTTGACCTGATCTGAATGTTACCACGCGCCGAGCTGTTATGGGAATTTCTTCGCCTGTTTTTGGGTTTCTGCCGGGACGACTGCTTTTGTCGCGCAGTTCGAATTTTCCAAAACCGGATATTTTTACTTGCTCGCCATGTTCCAGGGAAGCTTTAATTTCCTCAAAAAATATTTCGACCATGTCTTTTGCTTCGCGCTTGTTTAAGCCAAGCTCGTCAAACAGCCTTTCGGCAAAATCAGCTTTAGTTAATGCCATTGTTAATCTCTCAGCTTTGCACTTATATTAGTGGTCAATGTTTCTAACAGTCCGCTAAATATAGCATCTATTTGAGAATCTGTTAGCGTTTGTGAAAAATCTTGTATTATTAAACTTAAGGCAACGCTTTTACTGCCGTCTTCGACACCTTTGCCTCGATAGACATCAAAAACCACTATGTCTTGCAGGGTCGGTTCTGCACTGCCTTTAATGCAGTTTATTATCTCGCTGACTGAGACCTCTTCCTTAACAATCAAGGCTATATCGCGACGTACGGAAGGGTATTTTGATAGCGACTTAAATTTAGGGATTTGTTTGTTTAGCAACAGATCCTGATCTAATTCAAATAGGAAAATCTGGGTGTCGAACCCCAGTTGCTTTTCCAATGTTGGATGTAACATACCCAACCAGCCGATTTTGTCGCCTTGCTGCGATAAAATTTCAGCCGTTTGTCCTGGATGCAATGCAGGATGCTTGGCCGGGACAAATTGGACATCAGTGCCGGTTAATGAAAACAGTGCCTGTACATCGGCCTTAACATCGAAAAAATCGACTTTACGCGTTGCGCTGCCCCATTGTTCTGAATAGGCGCTCCCCAAGGCCAGACCGGACAGCATTTTTTGCTGCTGGGTGTTGCCGTCTTTATTGGTAAAACGCAGTCCGGTTTCGAAAAAACGAACCCGGTTTTGTTGGCGATTGGTGTTGTGCAAGGCGGCTTTTAGCAAACCGCACCAAAGGGTAGTGCGCATCACCGCTAAATCGGCAGAAATCGGATTTTTTAATCGGACAACGTCGTCGTCAGGTGCAACCGCTTGTTGTATTTCTTCATCGACAAAACTGTAGGTAATCGCTTCTTGATAGCCACGGTCAACCAGAAGGTCTTTTGCGCGATCCAGGTCCAGCAATGTTTCGGTGGCTTTGCTAAGTTCAGAGCGCATTAACAAGCTGCTGCTCGGCAGATTGTTATAGCCGACTATGCGGGCTATTTCCTCGATTAAATCGGCTTCAATGGCAATGTCGAAACGACATCCTGGCGGTGTAACCGACCAGCCGTCCGTTTGTGTTTGTACGGACATTCCCAGGCGTTGAAATATATCGATTATCTGCTCGTTTTCAAGAGCAATGCCCAGTGTTTTTTCCAGGCGCAATTTTCTGAGTAATACGGCTGAGCGTTGCGGTAAGGTTGATGCTGTTGTTACTTCGGTAATTGCGCCGATGCTGCCGCCGGCAATGTCGACAATCAATTGAGTGGCGCGTTCTATGGCGCGTTCCTGCAAGGTCGGATCTACGCCGCGTTCGAAGCGGTGTGAGGAGTCGGTGTGCAGACCGTAGTTTCGCGCTTTACCAGCGATGCTTAATGGGGTGAAAAACGCGCATTCCAGAAATACATCCTGAGTGTCGTCTGTAACCGCCGATTCGCTGCCGCCCATTACGCCGGCCAAGGCCAACGCTTGTTTATCGTCGGCGATTACCAGTGTTTCATTGTCCAACTTAATGGTTTGACCGTTTAACAGGGCGACGCTTTCGTCGGCTTGTGCATAACGGACATTAATGCCGCCGGATAATTTTGCGGCATCGAAGGCGTGTAGTGGTTGGCCTAATTCGATTAGTACGTAATTGGTGACATCGACTACGGCGCTTAAGCTTCTCACTCCCGAACGGCGCAGGCGTTCCTGCATCCATAGCGGGGTTTCGGCTTTAGGATTTACGCCTTTAATCAATCTGCCTAAATAGCGTGGACAAGCGTCTGTTGCTTTGACGGAGACGGGCAGGGTGTCGGCATGATTGATACTGGCTGTTTCAATTTGAGTGACCGACCAGTCTAATTTGTTCAATACCGCCACTTCGCGGGCTATGCCTTCAACGCTCAGGCAATCGGCCCGGTTTGGGGTCAAGTCGACTTCGATGATGTTGTCGTTGAGCGACAGGTAGTCGCGTATATCAACGCCAACAGGAGCATCGGCAGCCAGTTCCATTAAGCCGTTAGCATCGGCGGCCAAGCCTAGCTCTTTTTCGGAGCACAACATACCGAAGGATTCTACGCCGCGGAGTTTGGATTTTTTGATTTTAAAATCGCCCGGCAATACTGCGCTTATCAATGCCGCAGGTATTTTCAAGCCGACCCGGACGTTGCTCGCGCCGCAGACGATTTGCAGCGGTTCCGCTTCGCCTACCGCAACCTTGCAAACCCTCAAGCGGTCGGCGTCGGGATGTTGCTCCATTGCAAGAACTTCGCCGACCACTACGCCACTGAATACCGCTGCCGCAGGCGTTACCGAATCGACCTCAAGGCCTGCCATGGTCAATTGCTCGACCAGTTGTTCAGTTGTTATTGCTGGATTGACGTATTCTCTTAACCAGGCTTCACTAATTTGCATAATTCAGGCGATCCTGTTCAACTAAATTGTTCTAAGAATTTAAGATCGTTTTCGAAAAACAATCTCAAATCGTTAATGCCGTAACGCAACATCGCGAGGCGTTCAACGCCCATGCCAAATGCAAAGCCGCTATAGATTTCGCTGTCGATATTAACTGACTTAAAGACTTCGGGATGGATCATGCCGCAGCCCATTACTTCCAACCAACCTGTATGGCTGCATACCCGACAGCCTTCACCGCCGCACATCACGCATTCAATGTCGACTTCTGCTGAGGGTTCGGTAAACGGAAAATAGGACGGTCTAAAGCGTACCTGGATGTCTTTTTCAAAGAAGGCGCGCAGGAATTCGTAAACTACGCCTTTTAGGTCGGCGAAACTGACGTCGGTATCGACCAGAAAACCTTCAACCTGATGGAACATCGGCGTGTGGGTAATGTCCGAATCGCAGCGATACACGCGCCCCGGCGCAATCACCTTCAATGGCGGTTTTTCCGATTCCATAACCCGGATCTGTACCGGCGAGGTATGGGTTCTTAATACGGTGTGGGCATCGAAATAAAAGGTGTCGTGCATCGCCCTGGCCGGGTGATGTGCGGGAATATTCAAGGCCTCGAAATTATGATAATCGTCTTCGATTTCAGGACCTTCAACGACTTGAAAGCCGACACCGGCAAAAATCTTGGAGATTCGGCGCAACGTGGTAGTAACCGGATGCAAGCCAGCAATAGTCTGGCCTCTGCCGGGCAGGGTTACATCTATGCCTTCGCTGGCCAGTCTTGCTTCCAATGCGGCACCTTGTAAAAGATCTTTTTTGGCTTCCAGTTGCTGTTGGAATTGATCTTTAGCCTGGTTGATGACTTGTCCTGCTGCACGTCTTTGATCGGGATCAAGTGCGCCAAGCTGCTTCATCTGTAGGGTAAATAACCCTTTTTTGCCGAGATAGTGAACACGAACCAGGTCGAGTTGGTTAAGGTCTTGTGCGTCGCGAAGCTGATTTAATGCCTGCGCGAGAATTTCTTCTAGGGTAGCGGACACGGTTTAGCTCGCTGTGTGTGGGTGTGTGGGAGAATTTTTATCGGGAAAGGCTTTGAAAACTATTTTCCCCGCCTCGGAAGGGGAGGGGAAAATAGCTGGATTTTAGTTAACTAAAATCCAGCTCGTTCCTTAAGGTTTGCTTTGATGTTCTTTCGCAATTTTCGCAATTTCCGCAAATGCGTTAATGTCGTGAACGGCAATATCGGCAAGAACCTTACGGTCAATCTTCACATTGGCTTTAGTTAAGCCGTTGATGAAGCGACTGTATGACATTCCGCTTAAACGGGCCGCCGCATTGATGCGGACGATCCACAAAGCACGGAATTGACGTTTTTTCTGTTTACGGTCGCGATAGGCATATTGACCGGCTTTGATTACCGCTTGTTTGGCAACGCGATAAACCCGGCTTCGTGCGCCGTAGTAACCTTTCGCTTGCTTTAATACTTTTTTATGTCTTGCTCTGGCTGTTACGCCGCGTTTAACTCTAGGCATGATTTATTTCCTTATTTAACTGTACGGCATCATACGTGCAGCCATGCGCACATCTGACGGATGAATAGTTGCCGGCGAGCGTAACTGTCTTTTTCTCTTAGTCGATTTTTTAGTCAGGATATGACGTCTGTGGGACTGTCCACATTTAAAACCGCCGTTGCCTGTGCGTCTAAAGCGCTTGGCAGCTCCACGGTTAGTTTTGATCTTTGGCATTTGTTTGCTCCAATTAATTAAAATATAAATCCCTGAGTTGTAACTCAGCAAGGCAAAATGCATGGCCCTGAAGAATTAACAGCATCATGATTTAATGATGCTTAGCTGCTCATCCTGTGCGGCTGTAGAGGTGCTGCAATGCAGTACCGGCTATTTTTTCTTTTTTGGTGCCATAACCATAACCATTTGACGGCCTTCCATTTTAGGGAATTGCTCGACGATGGCTATTTCTTCCAAATCTTTTTCTATGCGTTTTAACAGATCAACACCAATTTCCCGATGCGCCATTTCGCGGCCTCGGTAACGCAGGGTGATTTTGGTTTTATCACCGTCGTTCAGGAACTTGGTTAAGCTTCTCAGTTTAACTTGATAGTCCCCTTCGTCGGTTCCAGGTCGAAATTTAATTTCCTTAACCTGAATCTGTTTTTGTTTCTTTTTGGCAACGGCCAGTTTTTTGTTTAACTCAAACTGGTATTTGCCGTAGTTCATCACCTTGCAAACCGGAGGATCCGCATTCGGCGATATTTCCACTAAATCCAAGTCTGCAGCGTAAGCAATCTGTTTGGCTTCATCTAACGATATAATACCTAGCGCCTCACCATCTGCACCTGTTACCCTCACTCGTCTAGCGGTGATTGCGTCATTCAGGCGCGTTTCATCTTTTTTAGCAGCGATATCTTAATCCTCCAAAATCATTCATTTTCTGCCTGTAATCTCTTGTTTCAACCGTTCGGTAAATTCATGGATTGTCAGGCTACCTAAGTCGTCACCTTTTTGCGTGCGTACCGTAATGCTTTGTTGTTCTAATTCTTTGTCACCGATAATGACAAGATACGGTACGCGCTGCATAGAATGCTCGCGGATTTTAAACCCGATCTTCTCATTTCTCAAGTCTAATTTCACCCTGATACCTTGTTTCTCAAGGTCTAGCATAATTTGCGAGGCATATTCGGTGTGTCGATCGGTAATATTTAGTATGACTACCTGCACCGGGGACAGCCATAACGGAAAGGTTCCGGCGTGTTGCTCGATCAATATGCCGATAAAGCGTTCAAGAGAGCCGAGGATCGCTCTGTGCAGCATTACCGGCACTTGCCGTGATCCGTCTTCGGCGATATAAGTTGCGTCCAAGCGACCCGGCATCGAAAAATCGACCTGGATTGTTCCGCACTGCCAGATCCGGCCGATACAGTCTTTTAATGAGAATTCTATTTTAGGCCCGTAAAAAGCGCCTTCGCCCGGCTGTAAATCCCATTTCAATGCTTTGGTATTAAGCGCCAATTCCAGGGCGTTCTCTGCCTTGTCCCAAACCGAATCATCGCCGACCCTGTTTTCGGGGCGGGTTGATAATTTGATAATAACTTCTTCAAAACCGAAATCTTTGTAAACATCGAACAGCATGTCGATAAAGGTTGAAACTTCATCTTGAATCTGGCCTTCGGTACAGAAAATATGCGCGTCATCCTGAACAAAATTTCTGACCCTCATCAAGCCATGCAGAGTGCCGGAAGGCTCGTTGCGGTGACATGAGCCGAACTCCGCCAAGCGGATAGGCAAGTCGCGGTAGCTTTTAAGGCCTTGATTATAAATTTGCACATGACAAGGGCAGTTCATCGGCTTGATTGCGTAATCGCGGTTTTCCGAATGCGTGGTAAAAATCATGTCGCCGAATTTTTCCCAGTGACCGGATCTTTCCCATAAAGAGCGATCTACTACCTGAGGCGTTTTCACCTCGCCATAACCGTTTACCCGTAATTTCTCGCGGATGTACTGCTCAACCTGCTGATAGATGACCCAGCCTTTTTCGTGCCAGAACACCATGCCGGGAGCTTCTTCCTGAGAGTGAAACAGGTCCAGGGTTTTTGCCAGTTTGCGGTGATCGCGCTTTTCAGCTTCTTCCAGGCGATGCAGATAGGCCTGTAATTCTTTTTTGTCGCCCCAAGCCGTGCCGTAAATACGTTGCAGCATTTCGTTATCGGAATTGCCGCGCCAATAGGCGCCGGCAATCTTCATCAGCTTAAAGGACTTTAGCTTGCCGGTGCTGGGTACGTGAGGGCCGCGGCACAAGTCGGTAAATCCGCCTTGCTCGTACAAAGATAAGTCTTCATTGGCGGGAATAGATTCGATAATCTCAGCCTTGTAAGCTTCGCCTTGATCTTTGAAAAACTTGACGGCTTCATCCCGTGATAATACCGAGCGATGGATTGGATAATCTTCTGCAACCAATTGTGCCATCTTTTTTTCGATTGCGCTTAGGTCTTCCGGCGTAAACGGTCTTTCATAAGCGAAGTCATAAAAAAAGCCGTTTTCGATAACCGGCCCGATGGTAACTTGTGCTGAAGGGAATAGTTGTTTGACGGCCTGGGCCAATAGATGGGCAGTCGAATGGCGAATAACGGCAATGCCGTCGTCATCCTTTGCGGTAATCAGTTGTAGTGTCGCATCCTGATCGATTAATGTGCCTGCATCGACCAGATTGCCGTTAACCTTGCCCGCCAAGGTCGCCTTGGCTAAGCCCGAGCCGATAGACAGCGCAACATTCATTACGGTTACAGCTTGCTCGTATTCGCGCTTGGATCCATCAGGAAGGGTAATTACCGGCATTTTTTATCTATATTTTGTGTCTACAATAAAAAAAGCACTGCGGTGCAGTGCTTTAAATGTTTGGTAGGCACGAG
>JADHTX010000159.1 GCA_016784875.1 Methylobacter sp. | reverse complement strand
GGTCTTTGTTGCGACCGCGACTTGCGCAGAAACACTGGAAGACGCGTGGGACAGCGCTATTCATAATAACCACCAGATCAAATCGGCAAAAGCCGACACTAACGCCTCCGAACAGCAACTCCACTCGGCACAAGGACAGCGTTTGCCTGATCTTAACGTGAGCAGCGGTTACACCCAATATAGCGAAACACCGACAGCAAAAACCCAAATAGCAGCTCAAACTGCCAAATTTGCCATGTCCCAACCCGGAAGCGTCAAAGCTCAGGCAATCGCCTCTGTGCCGATTTTTACCAGTGGGCGTATCAGCCATAATATCGATGCCGCCGAAGCCTCATTGCAGGCCGTTCAATCCAACGAAACCACTTCGGTATTGAATATCAAAATGCAGGTAGCGGAAGCCTATATCGCCGTATTGCGCATGGAAAGCGCTTTGCAGGTCGCGCAAAGCCATATCGATACACTGGAACGGCACATAAAGGATGTGAACAATCTGTTCGACCAAGGCATGGTCGCACGCAATGACGTATTGGCCGCCAATGTCGAATTGGCCAATGCTAATCAGCTGGTCGTGCAGACGAACAACCAGTTGGACATTGCTCGAGCGCGTTATAACCAACTGCTGGATCGAAACCTTGCCGATGCCGTTAAACTGACTCATCAGTTCCCGGATGCACCGCAAGGAACATTAAATGAACTAAACAGCAATGCAATAAAACAACGTCCAGAGCTGGTCGCACTGGCACAGCAAATTGAGTCGCTAGGCCAACAGGCGCAAAGTGTAAAAGCCGGTTTATTACCGCAGGTCGCCATCAATGGCGGCTATCAGTATCAGGAAAACCGTTATCAGGCCTTTGAAGGCATGTGGATGGCTAATGTCGGTATGGAGTGGAAGCTATTCGACGGCAGTTCAGGCCACCGTAGCGATGCCCTTACCCGGCAAGCCATATCCTTAAAAGAACAACGCGATGATTTATCGAGCATGATCGGCTTACAGGTACGCCAAGCTTGGCTGGATATTCAAGAAACGCAAAAACGCATCGCGGTAACTCAGCAAGCCATCGCGCAAGCCGATGAAAATTTAAAAGTCACCACCGACCGATACCAGCAAGGCTTATCCACCAATACCGAGGTGCTTAAGGCCGAAGATTTACGCACCAATACCCATGATAATTTCAACAATGCCACTTATGATGCGGCGCTGGCGACACTGCACTTGCGACGTGCGCTAGGCATTTTATAACTGAAGTTTCCCGGTTTTTGAGTCCATTCCGTAATGAATACGCAAAATAGCAGCTAATTTACTTTAAATTCATAAATATAAACATCTTGGCAAACAGATTTTTCTGCTTTCAGCATGCCCACAGCAGTATTTGAAATGGGTTTTACGGTTATTTTAAGAAATGCATTATTTAGGTGGCAATTGAGCAAATTTAAGCAGATCTGGATTCATAAAATCCCAAGACTGCGCACTGGCTGTGTAAATATCCATAGCCGGTTGATATAACTCTGGATTATCGAGACTTCCAGCCCTGATACCCAAAACGCCAGGAATTATTTCCGGTTTGCCAAAAACTTGAGACCCGCAAGTTGGACAAAACCCGCGCCTAACCGGATGACCGCTATCACCGTTTTTTTCGTAATATTTCACTTCGCCGGTGATGGCGACTGAATCCTCTGGAACAAAGAAAGTTGAGGTATAGCCGCCGCCACTGATGCGTTGACAGTCGCGGCAATGACAGTTGCCCGACCAAACGGGGTCGACTGAACATTGATAACGAACAGCTCCACAAAGGCAACCGCCTGCGAGTAAGGTAGACATAATAAAACTCCTGATTGTTGTTTGCAGCCTATAAAACACTGCCGTCTATTGTTTGCAAATAAACAATTCTTGCCTGATAGGTTTACTGGGTATCATAGTACCAATTACGTTACAAACATTCATCATACACTTTGCGCCTCCAAATAACCTATGCTGACTCTTTCCGGTATTGCTGTCAATTTCAAGGCAAACAGGCAGTCTTGTGTTGGTAATGGGTAAATGCCGGGAAAGATGTCGTCCTCAAAATTCGAGTCATCCGCAAAAATGATATTCAAATTGGAAGTAAGCCGATCCGGCAATCGGTACCACGGCACCAAACCCTCGGTTTGAGATCCTATCGCACCGCTTGCGCTGAACTCCAGCTTGCCATTCCCGTTACAATATTTCATCAGGGTAAAGACATTGGTGATAAAGCGCAGTCGCTTCCAGCCTCTGAGTTTTGCATGCCAGCGCGATTGGTCTTGCTCCCTATTTTCCAATAAAGACAAGTAATTACCTTGGGCTAGCACCGATTCAACCTCGCAAGCAAAGGTCAAGGCCTGGCTAAAACTCCATTCAGCAGGAATACCCGCATGTACCAGAGTAAAATTGAGTTTGGAGTCATGGTGAATTAGTTGACGTCGACGCAGCCACTTTAATAATTCGTCCCGATCCGGGGCGTTAAGGATTTCATTCAGCGTATCACCTGCTTCCGGTTGGTCAAACCCTTCTGCTAATGCCAATAAATGCAATTCCTGAGCGCCTAGTACGGTAATGGCTTTTTTACCCAAGTCCTTGACAAACCTTAGAACAGCCAGAGACTCCGACCCTTCATTGACTAAATTACCAGTAAACCATAAGCAGTCGTTTTCCGGATCGAACTGTATTTTTTCCAGCAATTTTAAGAGTGACTGATAGTCGCCTTTTACACTGCCAATGGCGTAAGTCGTCATAATTTTTCTTCCCAATTCATGTCAATTCCGGTGGATTAAATTTCACATCGGAAAACGATTACCTCATCAATGCTGTCCAACTGATTCTAGACAAGTTAAATCCAGCCACTGAATCGGTCTTTAGAATTTAATTTTTTAGCATACCGAGATACCCTGCATATAACACGATATTACCATCAGACTTACCTCTGAAAATATACGCCGTTAATGCGTCATTCGTGATTTCTTCAATCTCATATTGTCTGTAATAGTATCAATTTTGATGCCACACCTGAAGGACGTTGATTGTCAAAGAGTAAAAATGCTGAGAAACGGGTACATCACTGCACAAGCCATTGAAAATTAATCGTTAATTAAGACGAATAAACACTCAGCCTCGTATCTATCTGAAATGGGCATAACGCGAGTTAGTCGTTATTTTGTAACAAAGCCACTCACTTGTCGGTCTTATTGTTACTAAGAGGACCAGGAAAGAGCGTAGCTCATTTAATGGTTCATAAAGCTATTCTGCTTCTGAAGACAGCTGCCCGCTTGCTTGCATAAGGCGCTAAGAAAATCAACCCGCAGATACAACCTTAATATTATTTATGGTCTAAATATTGCTTCTTATTTTTTAGCGTACAGTCAACTTAGGTTTTATTATGAACAAGATCGGGATATTTTACGGCACTGAGAAAGGCATGACAGAAGCAATGGCTCAGGTAATGTATAGGGTTTTAGGTGATGATATTGCCAGCGAACCGGTTAATGTTAATCAGGCAAAAGTATCGGACTTATTGCAATATAAAGCGCTGATTCTAGGCATACCCAGTTACGGGGTTGGAGAATTACCCGGTAGAACGACAGGCAGTCAGGAAGGTAACTGGGAAGAGTTTTTATTTCGCCTGGATGATGCCGACTTGTCCGGAAAACGAATTGCCCTGTTTGGTTTAGGCAATCAACAGAAATATTATGATCGTTTTGCCAGCTCCCTAATTCATCTGTATCAACACTTTGTAGCTTATGGTGCAGAGGTTATAGGCGCCTGGAGTATAGAGGGTTATCATTTCTCCCGCTCACATTCGGTTATCAACAATCAGTTTGTGGGTCTAGTCCTTGATCATCATACCCAACCCGAAATGACCAAAGATAGAATTACAGGTTGGCTGGATCAGATAAAACCGGATTTGTTGGAGAAATTAAATTAATGATTCTGTCGGCTACCCACTTAAGGCGGGACAATTTAAAGGTTAAGCCGTTCGTGGTGAGCCTGTCGAACCATGAACGGCTTAACCGTCCATCCTTCGACAAGCTCAGGACGAACGGTTAAGCCTTGCCTATTGTCCCGTCTTAAGTGGGTAGCCGTTCTGTCGCATTAAGTGCGCAGGAATAGAATCGGTACTGCTGTTTGGCATAGGTTGTATGGCAAGAAACAATAGCTCGATACCATAATAATGTTATTCAGCCGACTTTCTTTTTTATATCGAAGTGCGGATGTTTGAATCAAATGTTAGACATTGCAATTATCGGCGCAGGACTTTCCGGGTTATCGCTGGCCGATCGCCCCCTTGAAAGCAAGCGCAATATCGCCGTATTCGAAGCAAGAAACCGTTGCGGCGGCAGAATTCTTTCCCATTCAATAACATCAACATCGGACGCTGCTGCTTTTGAAGTTGATCTTGGGCCAGCCTGGTTATGGCCCGATCATCAACTGCGAATCGCGGCGCTAGTAAAACGCTTGGGATTGGAGCTGTTTCGACAATGGGATAGCGGCCATAGCTTGTATCAAACTGACTCTGCCGTCGCACCAATGATGTTTATCGATACCGAGACAAACTCCACTGCGCGACGAATTAAGGGAGGGTGCCGACAATTAACCGACGGATTATTACATCGGTTGCCGCACTCGATTCTGCATCTGCAACATAGCTTGCTGAAGTTAACAAACCGCGACACCTACGTCGATTTGAAATTTACAACCGAAAACGGTCGCGCGCATTATCAGGCAAGACAAGCGGTATTAGCCGCCCCGCCCCGATTACTGGCCGACAGCGTCATTTTCAAGCCGGAACTGGCGCCTATCATTTCCTCAACCGTAACCGTGCGAAATATATCTATTTAAAAAAGAGGTCAATATGACATTACACATTGGATCCATGATGCCGGATCGTTCACTTGATGAGAGCGCACTGGTTAAAGCCATTACAAAAATCGCTACCGATTTAGCAAGGTTGCGCGATCAACACGCACAAAAGAGGACGCCCATCCTGGACATTGTCTTTTTACTACCCAGTCAACAAGAAAAGGCTGACTTTGCAGGATTACGTTTACACTCATTTGATAGTTCCAGACAAATTCTCAGAATCGAATCCGCCGTACCGGAAAAAATGGTGACATCAATCCATGCTGAACGGTTCGTCATAGTCATTATGTTGGATGCTATTGATGCCGCCAGCGACTTCTTTAATGAGCAACATATCCTGTTTGATGCGTCTGAACATCAGGCTTTAGTAAACTTAGTCAACACAAAATAGCTACACGCGATAAATTGATCTATCATTTTTTACTTAAAAAATAGTTTTAATCTATCGGTACGGTTGTTTTGATTGCCCCAGAATCACGATTTTACCTATCAACCGGCATGAGGTTATTCCTCGGCTTACTCGTCCCCCTTAAGTCCCCGCTGCTTTCTCATAAAAAATCGTAGTTCTAAGTGAGTCGCAGTGGGTAATGCGTTAATATAATGCCGTATAGTGAAACTTTTTTGGCTTACAAGCCCTCCGAAAGAACAGAGACTTAACTTTTTATACAGACGAACCCGCTCATAGCGAACTTCATTTACCTATCGATTTTGCAGCCGACCCGCGCTTCCCGGATGAAACGAACGCGCTTTGTCCTGTACATAACACCGTAGAGCGACAATAGCTTTTTGAGCGTGCCTGTTATCTCTATAATGCGCTGCCACGCATGACATAAAACCGTTATATTTCACCATTTCTCCATTAAAGACCAGAATGCAAAAAAAGATGACAAAGGAATCTTCTATATTAATCGCCATCCGTCGTTTAAATCTACTTAGGGAATCAAGAGCTAAAGCATTTCATCCAATCACTGCTTTAGATGGCGGGGCATTCAAACAACGTACCCGAAACAGTCTGCTTGTCACCGTCAGTTTGTTGGCATTGATCGGCTGCGGAAACCATGACGATTCGTCCGCAAAGCCGAATCAAGAGCAATTGCCCAATGTCAAAATCGCCCAACCTCTATCGCAGGAAGTTACGGAATGGGACGAGTACACGGGGCGCATCGAAGCAGTTAATTCGGTCGAGGTGCGAGCACGGGTGAGCGGCTATTTGGAGAAGCTGAATTTCAAAGCCGGCGACAAGGTGCATAAAGGCGACCTGTTATTTCAGATCGATCCAAAACCATTGACTGCTCAACTAAACTTTGCACAAGCAGAATTAGAACGCGCTAAATCCCGGCATGAATTAGCAAAAAACGACTTGCTTCGCGCTGAGCGTTTGTTTCGCGCTAAAGCCATCTCCGAAGAAGAGTTTGATGCCCGCAGCAAGGGGCTTAGGGAAACCTCAGCGGCAGTTCATTCTGCTGAAGCCAATGTTTACACGGCACGGTTGAACCTGGAATATACCCAAGTGCGCTCTCCAATAGACGGCCGAATAGGTCGCGAATTGATCACTGTAGGTAATCTGGTCAACGGAGGCGGAGCCGATGCAACCTTGTTGACCTTTATCGTTTCCATCGACCCTGTTTATGTTTACGCGGATGCGGACGAACGCTCAGTGCTGAAATACCGACGTCAGGCTCACAAAAAAGGCCAAGGCAGTCTGGGCGATGAACTGACGCCTGTAGAGCTGGCTGTGGCTGATGAGCTTAATTTTCCGCATCAGGGACATCTCGATTATATATCGCCGCGTGAAGATGCAGCCACCGGCACTTTGATGTTGCGGGGCGTATTCGCCAACCCGGACGAATTGTTAAGCCCCGGATTTTTTGCCCGATTGCGGGTTCGAGCCGACGCGCCTTATCACGCTATCCTGCTGCCCGACCGGGCCATCGGCACCGATCAGGCACAACGCTTTGTGTGGGTGGTGAATCAGGATAACCAAGTGGAATATCGAACCGTGAAACTCGGCGCTCATATCGGACAGTCCCATGTCATCGCGCAAGGACTGAAGCCTGAAGAATGGGCTGTCATTGAAGGTATCCAAAAACTTAAACCGGGCATTAAGGTGAATCCAGAACGCATCTCAATTACCGGTTCCGATACCGAGAAATAGACCATGAACCGATTTACTCATTTTTTCATCGACCGCCCGATTTTCGCATCGGTATTGTCCATCGTCATAGTCCTGATCGGAAGCCTTGCGCTGATTGGCCTGCCTATTGCCCAATATCCCGAGATTGCGCCGCCCACCGTGGTAGTGAATGCAACCTACCCAGGCGCCAACGCCAAGGTGGTGGCGGAAACCGTGGCGACACCTATCGAACAGGAAGTGAACGGCGTCGAAGATATGCTGTACATGTCTTCGCAGTCCACCAACAGCGGCAACATGTCGCTCACCATTACCTTTAAGCCGGGGACGAACCTGGACAAGGCACAAGTGTTAGTGCAAAACCGGGTAGCATTAGCCGAACCCAAACTACCGCAAGAAGTGGCTAGACAAGGCATCAGCGTCAAGAAACGCAGTCCCGACTTGAGCTTGGTCGTCAACCTGATCTCCCCCGACAAACGTTACGATAGCGTCTATTTGAGCAATTACGCGTTGCTGCAACTTAAAGATACCCTGGCGCGACTACCGGGAGTGGGCGATATTGTCGTTTTCGGCGCACGCGACTACAGCATGCGCCTGTGGTTGAATCCTGAAAAAATAGCCGCCCGCAACCTGACTGCCAACGATGTGGTCAATGCCGTTCGCGAACAAAATATCCAGGTCGCCGCCGGCGTGGTAGGACAACAGCCTACCCGGCAAAACACCGATTTTCAATACACGGTCAGCACCATGGGCCGGTTAATGGAGGCCGATCAGTTCGCCGACATCGTGATAAAACAGGGTAAAGACGGACAAGTAACCCGTCTCAAAGACGTGGCCCGTATCGAGCTG
>JADHTX010000158.1 GCA_016784875.1 Methylobacter sp. | reverse complement strand
CCAGGATACCCGAAATTGGGATTGGCAGGCGGTTGTCTGCTTAAACCCTGATAAACCGAACTGTATCGAGGCTGACAATTCCGCTAAGACTGTTCATTAATTTGATAACTTTTAGCGACAGTTATCTTGACACTTACCGCTCACGACAAATCAGAGTGTGGTCCGCTGGCTGCTCTACCGGCGAAGAGCCGTATTCTATAGCGATAACTTTGTTGGAAAATGTCCCCAGCGACTGGGATATTAAGATTTTAGCAACTGATTTAGATACCAATGTTTTACGAACAGCATCGGATGGTGTCTACACAGAAGATCGTGTCAGCGACTTACCAGAAGAGACGCTTAAGCAATGGTTTATGCGTGGTAAATCATCACAGGCAGGTCAAGTAAAAGTCAGATCGCAATTGCAACAAATTATTCAGTTTAAGCAGTTAAATTTAATGCAGGATTGGCCGATGAAAGGTCAATTCGATTTTATTTTCTGTCGTAATGTTTTGATTTATTTTGATCGTGAAACCAAGACCATGTTGGCTAAACGGTATGCTCAAATGTTATCTAGCAGATCATGGTTATTTATCGGGCATTCAGAATCATTAAACCAGCTTTCAAATGAATTTGAATTGGTTGCATGTACCAGTTACAGGAAAAATACGTAAATACTCATGAGTGCTAGCAATGATATTGGTTTACCCTCCGTTGACGGTTTTGAACACATTAACAGGTACGTGGATAAAGAGCGTGGCGTTATCGCTGCAAAGATTCTGCCTGGTGAATACTATGTTACTCAAGATGATGAATTAATTACAACTGTATTAGGCTCTTGTATATCTGCATGTATTCGGGACAAGGTGACTGGCTTGGGTGGTATGAATCATTTTATGTTGCCGGAAACTACTGCTGATAAATTAAGGCAAGGCAATGAGGCGGTGGTCGGTAATGCAACTCGCTATGGAAACTACGCGATGGAGCATTTAATTAATACCATTTTGATGAATGGTGGGAAAAGAAAAAACTTAGAAGTTAAAGTATTTGGAGGTGGGAAAATTATTCCAACCTTGACTGATGTGGGCCTTAAAAATATTGCTTTTATTTTGGACTATATTGATATGGAAGGGTTACCTTTATTATCTCAGGACTTGGGCGATATTTATCCTAGAAAAATAATTTATTTTCCAAGGACAGGGAGAGTAGGGATGAAGAAAATTGAGCATCTGCATAATGATACAATTATAAAAAGAGAGAAGCAGTATTTTAACAACATTAAAAATGCACCTGTTGAGGGTGAGGTTGAGCTTTTTTAAGAGTATACAATGAGTAAAATTCGTGTATTGATTATTGATGATTCATTGTTAATCAGAAAGGTACTGACTGAGATTTTAAATTCGTCACCTGATATTGAGGTAGTTGGCACTGCTGAAGATCCTCTTATTGCCAGGGAGATGATTAAGGAATTAAATCCAGATGTATTGACCTTGGATATTGAAATGCCGCGTATGGATGGCATAACTTTTTTACGCAACTTGATGCGGCTCCGGCCTATGCCGGTTGTGATGATCTCAGCGCTCACAGAAAGTAATGCTGAAGTTACGTTAACTGCTCTGGAGTTGGGAGCGGTAGACTTTATTGCTAAGCCAACAATGGATGTAGAAAATGCATTAAATGACTATGCCGATGACATTATTGCAAAGGTAATGGTAGCGTCAACGGCTAATATTAGAAGACTTGAGTAAATGAAGTCTAAAATCGAAACTCTGGAGCGGTAACACGGTAAAAAACGTGTACATGACTAATTCCAGTAATGATGCAATTGTTTAAAATAAAGTGATAACAATCAACATAAAACATGCACCTATTGATGGTGATGGTGGACTTTTTTTAGAGTGGGTTTATGGGTAAGATACGTGTATTGGTTATTGATGATTCAGCATTAATCAGGAAAATACTAACTGAAGTATTAAATTCGTCACCCGATATTGAAGTTGTCGGTGCCGCAGCAGATCCTTTGATTGCCAGAGAGATGATTAAACAATTAAATCCAGATGTATTGACGCTGGATATTGAAATGCCGCACATGGATGGGATAACCTTTTTAAGCAACTTGATGCGCTTAAGGCCAACTCCGGTTGTGATGATCTCGACTCTGACTGAACATGGTGCAGAGGCCACTTTAAATGCTTTGGCTTTGGGCGCAGTAGATTTTATTGCCAAACCCAAAGTTGATGTAGTCAATACTCTGAATGAGTACGCCGAAGAAATTATTTCCAAGGTCATTGTTGCTGCTCAAGCTAAAGTAGGAAGTGTTTGCAATAGAGCAGTTAAATTAAAAAGTCCCATAACAACAGTACCCGAGATTTCAGAGAAACATTCCGTTGATGTTATTTTGAAAGCAGCACCCACAAAAACGCATATCAGTTCCACTAATAGGATAATTGCTTTGGGAGCTTCAACAGGGGGGACGGAAGCGATTAAAGCAGTCGTTAAAGGCTTTCCTGCAGACACCCCGCCCATTTTAATTACACAACATTTACCTGCGGCTTTTAGTGAATCGTTTGTCAGGCATATTGACCTTGCAACGGAAATGTCCGCTTGTATTCCCAAGCATGGTCAAACGGTTGAACCAGGCAATATTTATCTTTCACCAGGAGACAAACATATGCTGGTGATAAGAGAGGGGGGTAAATATATTATTCAGTTGAGTGATGGACTCCCGGTCAATCGACATAAGCCCGCTGTTGATGTTTTGTTTCGATCGGTCGCCCAATGTGCCGGAGCTAATGCCGTAGCTGTATTATTAACAGGTATGGGCGCAGACGGGGCAATGGGTATGAAAGAAATGCATGATGCGGGAGCTAAAACAGTGGTTCAGGATGAGCAATCAAGTGTGGTTTGGGGGATGCCGGGTGCTGCATTTAAATTGGGTTGCACTGATTATGTAGTATCGTTAGAAGAAGTTTCGGGTAAGAT
This sequence comes from Methylobacter sp., assembly GCA_016784875.1. GTDB lineage: Bacteria > Pseudomonadota > Gammaproteobacteria > Methylococcales > Methylomonadaceae > Methylobacter_A. The sequence continues at coordinate 4,909 of JADHTX010000158.1, read as the reverse complement.
TTTAAGCTTGGTTAAATCAGGTAGTGTTGGAAAAGTAGACTGATAAGTTTCTTTGAGATTTTCTTATCTGCCCTTTTTGGATGTAGTTGGCAATGTTTCTGTAAATGGGTATATTCCATCAGAACTTATTCTTAACAGGGCAATAAAATATTGTGCCATGTACAGAATTTTAAAATATGTTACTTTTTACTCTGTGTAATTAAATATGACTAATCAGACAAAATCACAATTTATTGCCGTTGCTTCCATTACTTCGGAGTTAAGTGCCGTTATGGTGGTGGCTAAGGAAATATCATTAGCAGCGGCCAATGCTAAAGCTATTGCATTTAGGGCTGGAGATAAAGCAAAAGGGTTTCAACCGATTACCGACTTTATTAATGAGTTGGCTAAAGAAACAATTGAGCTGGTTACTAACATTAATATCTATGCATTAGTGTTATATCGTTTAACCGTCAATGAATTTCAAAAAACAACAGCTTATAATAAATTCGAGGCGGCAGCAAAGATGGCTGAAGGTGCCGTTTATGCTAAATCAATGCAGGATCCGGTAGATCAAGCAAAGCTTTCAATGCAAGATTGCCAACGACAATTTAAGCGGGATGTCTCGCAACTGTTGGGTCAACTCGAAGCGGTAATGCATCATGCGCGTGCTGCACGGGTTATTGCCGCAAACTCAAGAATTGAAGCGTCACAGGCGGGTGAATATTTGCAGAGTTTACAGGCGGTTGCCGAAAGTGTGGATAAAGCTGCACATACCATTCATGATAATGTGCAGCGTTGCAGAATCGCATTATCCATTTATCGCAATAGCTGAAGCCGCTACTTACAGGAGGCATTGTTTTTTATGAAAATGACCAAGATATATGAAGGATCGCATCAATGGATTATGTTTGGAAGGGATGAAGGTAAACCAAATAATATAATCGATACCAACCAATATGTGGTGCGCACGCCTAATCGTTGCCTGCTTTTAGATCCAGGCGGTGCCGAGTTATTTGCACCAATGATGGCAGCGGTTTTGCATCATGCCCCTGTCGATCAAATAACGGATCTATTCGCGTCGCATCAGGATCCTGATGTAATCTCATCGCTGGGTTTGTGGGATCAGGCTTTAACCAATGCTAAGCTCCATGCGCCGGCAATTTGGGAAGGTTTTTTGCGGCATTACAGCTGTGAATCAATAGAATATGTGCCAATTCCGGATAATGGCGGAACAATAAAATTAGAGTCTGTGGAATTGCAGCTAATTCCAGCTCATTATTTGCACTCATCCGGGAACTTTCATGTTTATGATCCGCAAGCTAAAATTTTAATGTCAGGTGATGTCGGTGCGGCTATCGAAGCTCCCGACTCGCCGATATTTGTTGATAATTTCGCTGCACATGTTGAAAAAATGCGTTATTGGCACCAACGATGGATGCCGTCAAATCAGGCAAAAAGAGTTTGGATTGAACGGGTAAGAAATCTAGATATTGATATTTTAGCTCCGCAGCATGGGCGAATGTTTAAAGGTGATGATGTCAAGCGGTTTTTAGACTGGTTTGATGCATTACAGGTAGGTATTGCTGTTTAATGGATTTGAAGGCGCGGTCAGTTAGAAATGAAGGTGAACTAATTTTTTTCAATACTTCATCAATTCATTAGCTTCGTTTAATTGAATATTTTGTGAGATTCTCAAAGGCGGTACTTGTATCGCCTTTTTTATTGTTTATTATCAGATTCTTAACTTCAGAGCTCAAAAACATTATCAATTCAATATATAGTAGGTAACCCTACTGTATATCCGAAAACTTATGACTTAAATCAGCATAATGCAAGGTTGATTGAAAGGGCTTCATTCCTTTGCCGGTATTTTTTGAAAATCTACGGCCGACCACTGTCAAAACTTCAGTAACCAATGTTTAATTGCTATATCAATACGTTTTTATGCACAGATATATTTTAAAGTATCAATTGAACAATTAAAAGTTAGAAAACCTCGGTTGTTTACCTTACTATAAATGCAAGGTATTGATTTTTAACAAAGATGGGTTTTTGTATAAAAATACTACAATTTAACAAAGTGTCAGGATTTATCGAAGCTGAACGTAGTTATTAAAGTCTTGTACACAGAGTTATGCACAGAAATTGTGGAAAAGACTAATAATGCTTAAATCACGAGTTTAAACATTGAAGTCAACAAAAAATTCAAAAAAAAGGGAGCCTAATAGTCGATTAAGCTCCCCTTACCAAGGGAAGGTAAGTAAGAGCGCATATTGATATATTACCAATGCAAAGGCAGAATGATAATGTGACATTTTGTCACAGATAAGCAGTAAGGTTAATTTTATAAGCTATTGATTTAAGTTATTATTAGAAATCTTTGTGCTGAAAAAGGGCTACCCACTTAAGACGGGACAATAGGCAAGGCTTAACCGTTCGTCCTGAGCTTGTCGAAGGATGGACGGTTAAGCCGTTCATGGTTCGACAGGCTCACCACGAACGGCTTAACCTTTAAACTGTCTCGCCTTAAGTGGGTAGCCTGAAAAAGCAAGCATTCGATTAAGGAGTTATGATGTCAAAGCAAGCAAACTATATCCGATGGTTTAATGAGTTAACGATTGACGATGTATCTCTCGTAGGCGGCAAGAATGCTTCGTTGGGTGAAATGTATCGGGAATTGACCCCGCAAGGCGTCCAAATTCCAAACGGTTTTGCCGTGACCGCCGAGGCTTACCGTTATGTACTGGATCAAGCTCATGCTTGGGAAGGACTACATCAGGCATTGGATGACTTGAACCCGGACGATGTCGCCGATCTTGCCAAACGTGCGCGTAAAGCCCGGGAAATAATCTACGCCGCGCCAATTCCCGACGACCTTGAACAGCAAATTTTAGCGGGGTTCAATCAACTGAAACAGCAGTATGGCGACGACTTAAGCGTTGCCGTGCGTAGCTCCGCCACAGCCGAAGATTTACCGACTGCCAGCTTTGCCGGACAGCAGGATACCTATCTTAATATACGAGGCGATCAAGCATTACTAGACTCTTGCAAACGCTGTTTTGCCAGCCTGTTTACAGACCGCGCCATTCATTACCGAGTCGATCAGGGATTCGATCATTTCAAGCTGGCATTATCGATAGGCATCATGAAAATGGTGCGCTCGGATTTGGACGCCAGCGGCGTGATGTTTTCGCTGGATACCGAGTCGGGATTTACCGATGTCGTGTTTATTACCGGGGCGTACGGGCTGGGCGAAAACGTCGTGCAAGGTGCGGTAGATCCTGACGAGTTTTATGTACACAAGCCCACTTTTGAGCAAGGCCACCGAGCAGTATTAAGGCGCAACTTAGGGGCGAAAAAAATCAAAATGGTCTACAACGATGGGCGCACCCGTGAATCTACACGCAATATTTCGACTTCTGCCGAACAGCGCAACCGTTTTTGCCTTAACGATGCCGATGTTCTGACCTTGGCCGACTATGCCATTAAAATCGAAAAACATTACAGCGCTAAAGCGGGGCAGACTAAACCCATGGATATGGAATGGGCCAAAGACGGCCTGGACGGCACCCTGTATATCGTCCAGGCGCGCCCGGAAACCGTGGTTTCCCAATTGAGCGGCATGATTCTGGAACAATATCGCCTTAAAGATAATGCCGAGCCGATCATCACCGGTCATGCAGTGGGCAGCAAGATTGCCGTCGGTAATGCCCGGATTATCGATAATCTTGAGCAACTGAATACTTTTAGAGCTGGCGATGTACTCGTTGCCGACATGACTACGCCGGATTGGGAGCCGGTCATGAAAATAGCCTCGGCGATAATTACCAATAGGGGAGGGCGCACTTGTCACGCGGCGATTATCTCTCGTGAATTGGGCGTTCCGGCGGTAGTCGGCTGCGATAATGCCACGACCAAGATTAAGCATAATAGCCCCGTCACCGTATCCTGTGCCGATGGCGATGTCGGCAAAGTCTATTCAGGTAAACTTGATTTTGACATTAATAGAACCGATTTGTCGGGGTTGCAACGTCCGAAAACCAAAATCATGCTCAATATCGGCAATCCTGAACTGGCCTTTAAAACCAGCTTTCTGCCCAATGATGGTGTAGGTTTGGCGCGTATGGAATTTATCATCACCGAATACATTAAAGCCCACCCTATGGCGTTGATCCACCCTGAGCGGGTACAGGACGTTGTTGAGCGGGAGCAGTTGGTTCGATTGACCCGTAATTACGCTAGCGCCGAAGATTACTTCGTCCAGAAACTCTCCGAAGGCGTTGGTACCATTGCTGCCGCGTTTTATCCCAAGCCGGTGGTGGTGCGGATGTCGGATTTTAAAACCAACGAATATGCCACCTTGCTAGGCGGACAATGGTTTGAATTCGACGAAGCTAACCCGATGATTGGCTTTCGCGGTGCGTCGCGTTATATCCATCCCGCTTATAAAGAAGGTTTCGCGCTGGAATGCAAAGCCATGAAACGGGTGCGCGATGACATGGGCTTAACCAATGTAATTTTGATGATTCCATTTTGTCGCCGCGTAGAGGAAGCCCGACGTGTGCTGGAGTATATGGCGAATCTGGGTTTAAAGCGTAGCGAACAGGGGCTGCAAATATACGTGATGTGCGAAATTCCCAATAACGTTATACAAATCGATGCCTTTTCTGAATATTTCGACGGTTTTTCTATCGGATCCAATGACTTGACACAGCTTACCTTAGGAGTAGACCGCGATTCTGCAATTATTGCCGAAGATTTCGATGAGCGTGATCCTGGCGTTAAAGAAATGATACGCCTTGCCGTTGAAGGCGCACGACGTAACGGCAAGCATTGCGGACTTTGCGGTCAAGCCCCGTCTGACTACCCTGAAATGGCTGATTTTTTGGTAGAAACCGGCATTGATTCGATGAGCCTGAATCCTGAT
>JADHTX010000157.1 GCA_016784875.1 Methylobacter sp. | reverse complement strand
GTTCCGCGCCAAAGGTCAATGAGGCGATAAAGGGTTGCTCGCCCAGTTCAGGTTCGTTATCGGCATGCCAGCCGACATAATCTTCGCCGTTTCGATACAAATTAGCCAATACCGAGTTAAAGGAAAAATTTAAGCGGGATTCGATTTGCGTTCTCAGATCGGTTAGTAAAGGCGTCCATGCCCGGGTTTGCAACAGGTTGTTGCTATAACTGTAGCGAATTCCCGGGTCGGCGTGCCAGGTCTGCAATCTGGGCAGGATAAATTGCCGACCGGCGACAATATAGCGATTGTCGGGCCATTGATGTTCGTACCGCAAAAGCCGATAGATGCGCGCGCATTCGGCGATATCGTAAAAGTCGTCAATGACCTCGATTTCAGGGCAATTTGCCGCCACCTTAGGCTTGGGATTGTTTGTTGATGTGCGTCGCCAATGCACTGTCCATAGTCGTTACATGCAGTCCGAACCATTGCGGCAGGCGGTCTTTGACAAATGAACGGCCAAAAGCAATCAGGCCTTTATCAACCCGGGATTTAAATTGCTTGAATTCCCCTAGCACACGCTGATGTTCGCCTTTGTGTTCGGTTTCTCCAGGATAAGCAAACTGCTTCATCAACTGGTTTTCCCGTTCAAAATGCTGTTCGGTCTGTTCGTACAATTGTCGGAATAAGTCCGGGAAATGGGTATTGTCAGCGCCATCCAGCCGGTTCAACAGGTCGATAAATTCGTTATGATCTTTATCAATCAGGTCATAGCCTACGGCAACTACGTTGGTTTTTTCGATCAATGCCATCTTATCTCCGTCTTATTATTGTAAACGCCAAGTACGCATCTCAGATAGATGTTGGTAACCCGGGCTTTTCTAACAAGCAATTAAAATGCCATGCCGTTTTTATAGCCAATATACCGCTATTACGGTGTTTTTAAGATGTAGAGCTTAATGGTTTTAGGAACAATTTGTCAGCAACCTGTCAATTCTCTATTGTTGTACTAAAAGGAAAATACATAATCTAAAAAATATTTTTTAGTGCTAATAAGGTTTCTGTTCAGGGCCGGATCGGCTGACAATTAGGGTTTTAGACAATATATGATGACACAATATTACCTGGTTTTAAGACACCACTAATTTACAACCCAGCGCCTCAACAATCTTGGCGATGGTTTCAAATCGGGGATTGCCGTCTTCCGCTAAAGACTTGTACAGACTGGCCCGCGTGACACCCGCCTGTACGGCGACTTCAGTCATGCCTTTGGCGCGTGCCGCTATATTCAGTGCATGGATAAAATCGGATGAATCGCCGGATTTCGCCGTTTCCCGCAAAAACGCCTGAATGTCCGCGTCGGTTTGCAAATGCTCGGCAATATCGAACGTGCTTAGGCTTTCAGCTAGACTACTCTTCGGGTTGGTCATGAATTAATTCTCCAAGGTAAGCAAAATCGCTTTGGCTTTTTCAATGTCCCGGTCTTGACTGGCTTTATCGCCGCCCGCCAACAACAAGACAATCCGCTGATTGCGAATCGTGTAATACACCCTGATACCGCCGCCATAGAAGCAACGCAACGCAACTCAACTCAAACAAATCAGTCGACAAGGCTTTGTTATCACCAAAATTACCGTTTTCAATCCTTGCCAACCTGGACAGCAATTGGTTTTTAATCGCTTTATCTTTCAGCTTAGCAAACCAACGATTAAAGGTTTGAGTGCTTTGCAGTTCGTATTTCATGGCTTATTGTATCCTTAAGGAGACGTTAGTCAAGTAAACGGGGCAAGGGGTAGAGATATGTGTCTGCTGTTTTTATTCTTCTTTATTCTATTGAGCATCCGCTGAGGGCGCTAATCCAACCGATAGCCTTCTTCCATTAATACCCGTCTTACTACAGGACGCTCAAGCATGAGTCGATAGTGTTTTAAGCAGTTTTCCGGTAGCACAATGCCGGTTTTGTAGGCCCAAAATTCGACATAAAACAAAGCGGCATCGGCGATGCTGAAAGTATCCATGACATAACCTTGAGGCGGTAACAGGTCGTTAATTACGGCAAATCCGCGTTTGACGATGTCCATGCCTTGTATTCTGACGGCCTCAACATCGGCTTTGTTGAATGCGTAGCGGTCGGTCGTAAAAATTCGGGTGAAACCCTGACCATGAACGGTGCCGACGATGTAATCCATCAGCTCGATGACTCGTGCGTCGCCGTCCGGGTCGCCGGGCAACAGTTTGGCTTTGGGGTAGCTTCGCGCCAACCAATAAGCGATGGCTTGAAACTCGGTCAGCACGCTGCCGTCGTTTCGCACCAGCGTGGGGATAGTGGCTTTGGGGTTCAGCGCAAGATATTCCGGCGTATTTTGGTCTCCGGCCATTAGGTTTACGAGGTGCGCTTCGAACACCAGTTCCAGTTCTTCCAACAGAATATGGATGCCTGTTGTGCAAGAGCCGGGCGTTAAATACAATTTCATTCGATTATCCTATTTGTTTTGAGAGGACTGCGTTACCCGCATTCCAGAAAATAAGCGTTAATATCTAAGGCGAAGTTTTGCCAAAGCCCGGAGATTTCCCGCTTTACTTCATTAACGTAAGTTTTGTCCGGTTTATGTTCGTCGGGAAAATTAGATAAGGCGCAGGAGGTACGATGTAAATCGACGACAAAAACTAAAAATTCGTCGATAAATCCGTCGAAAGCCGCCAAAGTTTGTTGGGTCAATTCCGATAAGCCTTGATTAACCTGGGTCGCGGCGCTATCGAACGGCAGCGTTTTCAAGTGGGAGAACGCCTCGTCATAAGTTTGTTCCAATACGGTCAGCATATTGCGCTGAAAGCATCCGTCCCATTGTTGCCGGGACAAATCTTGAGCGAGCAACTGCCGGTATTGGTTTTTTAGTGCCGGTTTGCCTTCGTTTATATGCTGACAAAATTGAGCGATACTGTCGGCGTTTTTCTGCTCGTCAATCATCATCTGCACCGGCTAACTCCAGGCCCCGAAATACCGAACAACGCTTGAATACCTCCAGGTTTGGCTCCAGCTGCTTTTGCAGGCAAAACTTGGCGACCAGCTTGGTCAAGCCTTTGATGTCGCGGCCGGTGGCGGTCGGGAACAGTTCTGCCAGTTGCTCGATTAAGCCTTGATCCAGCGGCAACGCAAACTGCTCGGTCATTACTGTCCATATTTTGCGGCGGTCGGCGCTGTTGGGCGCGTGGTATTTGATCATTGCGATGCACCGGGAAATGATCGCTTCGTCGATGTCGTCTACGCGGTTGGTAGTTAAAAACAGCAGGCCGTTGAAATATTCCAGTACCCGCAAAAACACGCCGACTACGGCATTCGAGGCCAGGTTATCGCTGCGGCGTTTGATGTAAACGTCGGCCTCGTCGATCAGCATGACCGCGCCCCAGCGCTGGGCGCGGATCAGCGTTTCTTTCAGCACTTTTTCCATTTCCCCAACATTCAGGCCCAATTGCCCGGAATGCACCCGGTACAAAGGGCGTTTGATGATTTCCGAATAAACTTCGGCGGTCAGGGTTTTGCCGACCCCGGCGGGGCCTGCGCACAATACCGTGGTGCCGCCGGATTTTCCGGCGACGATGTCGTCCATCAGCATATCCATTTCGGCGGTCAGGATGTCGATTAAATCGGTTTGCTCAGGCGGCAGAATCAGCTTTTGTTTCAATTCCGGCTGGTATTGATAAGGTTCCATGTCGTTGACATGCACCCAGACATGGTGATGCAGTTCCAAATGAAACATCAGGATGTAGCCGTGCACCGGCAATTCGGTAAACACGCCTTTGGGAATGTCGGCTTTGGAGGCTTCCATCGCGGTTTCGGTTTTACTGTCGTAGCGAATGCTGTTTCCGGCTTTGCGCAAGTATTTGCCGAGGATGTCGCCGGACGCTTCCAGCGATAAGGCTCGTTCGTTAAGGATGTTTTCGTCGTTGACCAATCGGCAAGCGCCGCCTGCCGACGACAGTACCACGACGTTCTTGCGCGTCCAGTCGCTGCTGCGGTGGCTGGAGCTAGGATCTTCGACATAAACTGCGGTACCCCAGCCGGAAAACTGTTCGCCGTAGCGGCCGCGCCAGTCGAAATAGCGACCGGCGGCTTCGTCGTAACTGGCGATCAGTTCCGGCGTTTCTTTTAAATAGCCTTTTGCGGCGAAAATTTCGGCAACGGTTTTTCCTGCGATGTCCTTGGCGCGGAATATCACCGTTTCAATCGCGATCTTGCCTTTGGAATTGGCTTTCAGCTCGATCAGGATACGGCCTGCTTCTTCCTCCCCCGGCGGCGTGTAATCGAGTCGGGTAATCAAATAGGCGCCGGTGCGTCCCTTGGCATCGGCTTGGAATAGCCAGCCGCGTATCGCGTCGTCAATCAGGTAGCGGGTGATTACCGGCAGCAGCATCTCCAGTTGCCCGGCCTCGTAACGCCGGTCGTCGCCGTGTAGCGCGCTTTGCAGGGTAGCGAGCAGCGCCGCCTGATTTTGCATAGTTGCACCGGCGTTGCTGTACAGCTCATGCAAAAAGCCCCATTCATCAGCGGCAAGTTGTTGGTAAAACACTTCGGCCCTGTTGCCGAAACGCAGTTGTTCTTTTAGCGAAGCTAGATTAGGGAAGGTTTCGACCAGGCTTTCGACATAGCGGCGTTCGATTTGCAGTTTCATAAAGATTCCTGTTGAGTTGCAGCTGAATAAAGGATTTGGGCGATATGCCTCGGTTTGTTAAAGCCGCCGTTAGCGATTTGTTGCTGACAGGAAAAACCGTTGGCAACTATTGCCGCTTCAGGTTCTTCGCGAAGACTGGGAAACAGCGCCAGTTCGGCCATGGCTTGCGAAACGGCGTAATGTTCGGCTTCAAGACCGAAATGTCCGGCCATGCCGCAGCAGGACGCTTCGATCAGTTTGAAGTCGAGACCGTTCACTGATTTCAGGACTTTGCGCATCGCCTCGGCCAATTCCGGACCGGACAAGGCCTTCTCGTCGGAAGCGTTTAATGCGGACTTCAATAATTTAACTCGCCCGCCCGGCGACAATGTCGGGTTGCCGGTTACTTTATAACTCGGGCACATCACGCCTTTGTCGCCCTGTTCGCATTGACAGCTGCCGATGCACACCGCGACTGCCTTGGCAAAGTCGCCGCCGCGTTTGGGAGTATCGGCATAGGCATCGCCCATGCCGGCATTTTGATAAGCCGACCAATCAAGAAAAAGTTTCATCGCTATTGACTAAGGTAAATAACAGCAGACAGGCAAGAACAGTGCCATGCATAAGATGTTGTTTTTACCGGTAATGAGATAAATGATTCTGTTGCAAAGCCTACAATTGGCTGCCGTTAAGGCTGTTATGCAACAGGAATGAAAAAGGGTGTTTCTATAAATGGCAGTTGGACCGCTCGTGGCAGTCGTTATCTGTATGAGATTGTGAAAGTATTTTTTTGAAAAAAATAAACATAAATAAATCAGTTGTTAAGCACAGAGGCAAAGAGACTTATCAGTCGCTCAGCCAACGGGTGTAGGGATGTTTGTCCAAGCCAATGATTTCTCCGTGCCTCTGTGGTGAACTGAGGTTTTTAGGTTTAAGACTTTTCCAAATTAAGCTGATTTAAGCCGGGTTGCGCTGATGTAAATGCCCTTAAGTCGTGCAAATTTCCGCGTTTTTGTTATGATGCAAAGAGTCCTTTGAGGCGGCGTTGCACTTAAACGCCGCTATCTTGCTCTGCATTACTCACTATTATTAGGAGTTGTTATGGCTAGTCTTATCCCCCCCCAAAATGGCAGTGCTATTACTATGCAAAACGGCAAGTTGGTGGTGCCGAATAACCCGATTATTCCATTCATTGAAGGTGACGGAACTGGACCTGATATATGGCGCGCCACTGTTCGAGTCTTGGATGCCGCTGTAGCAGGTGCCTATTCCGGAAAAAAACAAATTCACTGGATGGAAGTATACGCAGGTGGAAAAGCTCACCGATTGTTTGAAACGTGGTTACCCGATGAAACCGTCGAGGCTTGCAAGAATTATCTGGTGTCTATTAAAGGCCCGCTGACCACGCCGGTAGGCGGAGGGATTACTTCGCTGAATGTGGCATTACGCCAGATGTTGGATATGTACGTGTGTTTGCGTCCGGTTAGATGGTTTAACGGCGTACCCTCGCCGGTAAAAAATCCCGCAGCCGTCGACATGGTCATTTTTCGAGAAAATACCGAGGACATCTATGCCGGTATCGAGTTTGAACAAGGCAGCGATGAAGTAAAGATTTTCTTGGATCTTTTGAAAGAGAACTTCCCTAAGCAATACGCCAAAATCCGTTTCCCTGAAACATCCGGCATCGGCATAAAACCCGTGTCGAAAGAAGGCACCGAACGTTTGATCCGTTCGGCTATCGACTATGCCATCGTTAATAAACGCAAATCGCTGACCATTGTCCATAAGGGCAATATCATGAAATACACCGAAGGGGCGTTTCGAAAGTGGGCTTACGAACTGGCTGAGCGCGAATATCCCGAGCATGTTTATACTTGGGGACACTGGGAAAAAACCCGTGCCGAATTCGGCGAAGCGGCGGCAAACAAAGTGCAGGCCGAAATGCTGGCCAAAGGACGCATCTTAATCAAAGATGCGATTGCCGATATTACCTTGCAGCAAGTACTGACCCGGCCCGAAGACTTCGATGTGATCGCTACCTTGAATTTGAACGGCGATTATTTGTCAGATGCCTTGGCGGCGCAAGTCGGCGGCATCGGCATCGCGCCTGGCGGCAACATCAACTATCAAACCGGCACCGCCGTTTTTGAGGCCACGCACGGCACCGCGCCCAAATACGCCGATCGGGACAAAGTCAATCCAGGATCTTTAATTTTATCCGGCGAAATGATGCTGCGTTATATGGGCTGGACAGAAGCCGCCGATGCGATCATCCATGCGATGGATGCGGCTATTTCCAGTAAACGGGTAACCTATGACTTTGCCCGGTTAATGGATGGGGCGACAGAGGTTAAATGCAGCGAGTTTGCCGATGTGTTGATTGAGGGTTTGAAGTAGATATTGCATCATTCCCACGCTCCGACGTGGGAGGCTAGCGAAAGTTGGGGACTGTGTTAAGCTCACTTCAGTCTACGCGCTTTCCCATATCCAGTATTAGAAAGGCGATATTTCCTTTTGCCGTCAATCAACTTGATTTCAAAATAAGGATAAAACCTCTGATTGAAATATCGGCTGACATTATTTTTGCTTTTTGGCTTACCGTCTATAGACTGATTAAGCATATGAGCAATTTCCGTCGTTGTAAAATACTCTTTGCTCGACCATTTATCCAGCAGGGTCAATAAAATCAAACTTTCAAGCGTGCCCGCCGTTAAATATCCGGCATTATCGGACATGTAACTACTCTGCTGGTTCTGGACATAGCGAGTTTCAAAGTTGTTAAAAAATTGCTTAAGGCTGTCATTGTTTTCAATCCGATTCGGCATAAAGCGTCTTTCCAGTTCCTCTAGTCCCATTAGGGCTTGCTGTGCATCACGACGATCAAAGGTTGCCCGATTGCTCGCTTCATCGTCACGTTGTCGGATACCAGAACGCTCAAAGCGTAATGCCGTATCGGCTGCGACATAAACGACGACAATGGGATAACCGCCCATGTAATAACGCTGAAACCAGTCCACCTCTAAAGGTGAGCGAAAACCGGTTATAACAACCGACCCTGCCTTATTTATTTGGATATTGCGTAAGATTTGCTCGGCGACAATCTCCGGCTGATCGTGTAATGCCTGCTTGGCAAAATCGCCGACGTTCACAGAAGAATCGACACCGTGGCGTTGGTAATGGCTCAGATGCATAAAATCGCTGGCTTCAATATGGTAATAGCCATAGCGTTCTGCCAGATATTCGGC